>NZ_JBFTHX010000006.1:0-261905 GCF_056394465.1 Variovorax sp. 10N432 | reverse complement strand
GCGCGCATGAACGACCTCAAGGTGGGCATCCGCTCGATGACGCAGGCGGTCGAGACGCTGTCGGGCGGCCAGCGCCAGTGCGTGGCGGTGGCGCGGGCGGCGGCCTTCGCGAGCCACGTCGTGATCCTCGACGAGCCGACCGCGGCGCTTGGCGTCAAGGAAGGCAACATGGTGCTCGAGCTGATCCGGCGGGTGCGCGACAAGGGCCTGCCGGTGGTGCTGATCAGCCACAACATGCCGCACGTGTTCGAGATCGCCGACCGCATCCATGTCGCCCGGCTGGGCAAGCGCGGCGCGGTGCTGAACCCGAAGAAGATCAGCATGAGCGACACGGTCGCGGTCATGACCGGGGCCTTGCCGCCCGAGCAGTTGCCCGCCGAATGCCTGGCGTGAGCGGGGCGGTGCATGCGATGACGATGCCACCCTCGGCCGACGACGGGTCGCAGGAGACGACCCGGCTGCGCCCGCGCGGCTCGAGCCAGGGCGGCCTGCGCCAGTACAACGAGCGCGTGGTGCTGCAGGCGATCCGCAACCACGGCCCGATGCCCGGCGCCGAGCTGGCGCGGCTGACCCGGCTGACGCCGCAGACCATCTCGCTGATCACCAAGCGGCTGATCGACGACGGCCTGCTGCTGCGCGGCGCCCTGCTGCGCGGCAAGGTCGGACAGCCCTCGGTGCCGCTGGCGCTGAACCCGGACGGCGCCTTCTCGATCGGCATCAAGCTCGGCAGGCGCAGCCTCGACATGCTGCTGGTCGACTTCACCGGCGCGGTGCGGGCGCGGCGCAGCCTGAGCTACGACTATCCCCGGCCCGAGGCGGTGTTCGGCGAGATTGCCGCCCGGCTGGCCGAGTTCCATGCGCTGCTGGGTGCCGCCGAGCAGGAGCGGCTGCAGGGCATCGGCATCGCGGCGCCGCTGTCGCTGGGCGGCTGGCAGGCATTGCTGGGCGTCGAGGCCGACCGCGCCGCGGCCTGGAACCGCACCGACGTGCGGGCGCGGGTGGCGGCGCTGTCGACCTTGCCGGTGAGCTTCGTCAAGGACACCGCGGCCGCCTGCGTGGCCGAGCTGGTGGCCGGGCGCGGCCGCAGCGTGCGCAGCTTCGTCTACATCTTCGTCGACACCTTCGTGGGCGGCGGACTGGTGATCGACAGCCACCTGCGCGGCGGACTCAACGGCAACGCGGGCGCGATCGGCTCGCTGGCCCTGCACCGGGCGATGCCGGGCGACACCGCGCCGCCGCCGCAACTGCTCAGCGTGGCCTCGCTGATCATGCTGGAGCGGCGCTTCGAGCAAGCCGGGCTGGACCCGGACGCGGTGTCCGACCGGCGGGCGCTGCAGGCGCCCTGGCAACCGATCACGCAAGCCTGGCTGGACGAGGCCGCACCGGCGATCGTGCTGGCCATCCACGACGCCGCCTGCCTGCTCGATCTCGAAGGCGTGATCATCGACGGCTCGTTCAGCCGCGAGCTGCTCGAGGCGCTGCTCGACGCGGTGTCGGCCGCGCGCAGCCGCTACAGCTGGGAAGGCGTCGAATGTCCGCAGCTGCTGCCCGGCACCACCGGCTCGGACGCCCGCGCGCTCGGCGGTGCGCTGCTGCCGCTGCATGCCAACTTCGCGCCCGACCGGGACCTGTTCCTGAAGCTGGACAAGGGGGCGGGCTGACGCGGACCCTCGACGGGTCGGCTCGCCGGCCTACATGCGTTGACTCCCGAGGACGATTCGCGCGCAGGCCGCCTGGCGCCAACATACGCGGCAGGGCTTGGTCCAAGCCAACGGAGTACCTCTTGTCAACTTTCTTCGACACGCGCGACAGGGCCGCATGAGACGCCACCTGAAAGCCATCGCCTGGACCTTCGTCCTCACGCTGTCCGCCACGCTGCTCGTCCTCAACTTCCGCAGCGGCGAGAAAAAGCTCGACGAGCAGGTGAGGCGCGAATACGCGCTGCACGATCCGCAGTACCAGCACGTGCTGGGCGTCATGCTGGGCCCCCCGATCACGCACGGCAATCGCTTCGAGGCCCTCTACAACGGGGACCAGATCTTTCCCCCGATGCTGGCCGCCATTCGCGGGGCACGGCAGAGCATCACCTTCGAGACCTACATCTACTGGTCCGGCGACATCGGCAAGGCCTTCGCCGACGCCCTCGCCGAAAGGGCCCGCGCGGGGGTCAAGGTGCACGTGCTGCTGGACTGGCTCGGCAGCGCCAAGGTGGACGAGGCATTCCTGCGCGAGATGGAGGATGCCGGCGTCGAGATCCGGAAGTTCCACAAGCCCGACTGGTACGACATCGCCCGCATGAACAACCGCACCCACCGCAAGCTGCTGGTCGTCGACGGACGAATCGGCTTCACCGGCGGCGTCGGCATCGCGCCGAACTGGACCGGCAGCGCGCAGGACGCCGAGCACTGGCGCGACTCCCACTTCAAGGTCGAGGGGCCGGTCGTCGCGCAGATGCAGGCCGTCTTCATGGACAACTGGATCAAGGTCTCGGGCGACGTCCTCCATGGCCGACGCTACTTTCCGCCGATCGAACCCATGGGCGAGGGACGCGCCCAGATGTTCAGCAGCTCGCCATCCGGCGGCAGCGAGAGCATGCACCTCATGTACCTGCTGTCGATCGCCGCGGCGACACGGACCATCGACCTGTCGAGCGCGTACTTCGTGCCCGACGACCTGACGGTGGACGCGCTGGTGGCCGCCATGCGGCGAGGGGTGCGCGTGCGGATCATCACGCCGGGACCCATCATCGACTCGCAGACGGTCCGTGGGGCATCGCGAGCGTCATGGGGACCGCTGCTGGAGGCGGGCGCGCAGATGAGCGAGTACCAGCCGACGATGTTCCATTGCAAGGTCTTCACGGTCGACGGGCTGCTGGTCTCGGTCGGCTCCACGAACTTCGACAACCGCTCCTTCAGGCTCAACGACGAAGCCAACCTGAACATCTACGACGAGGATTTCGCGGCGGCACAGACCGCCCAGTTCGAGGCGGACCTGAAGCAATCCAGGCAGCTCACGCTGGCGGCGTGGCGAGACCGGCCTCTCACGGAGAAAGCCATGGAGCACGTCGCAGCATGGCTGTCGAAACAGCTGTGAGGACGAGAGCGCGGCGGGACCGCCGGGCCGGCGCCTAGCCCAGCGTTCTTCGGGGCAGCTTGATGGTGAAGACGCATCCTGTGCCCGGCACATCCCGAACGGTCAGGACGCCGCCATCGGCCTCGACGCTTCGGCGCGCGATGGAAAGACCGAGTCCCAGCCCGGTCTTGTTGTCGCCGACTTGTACGAAGGGCTGGAAGATGCGCGAGGCAGCGCCTGGCGGCAGTCCTCCGCAATGATCCTCGACGTCGACCAGGACATGGTCGCCTTCGGCGTGGGCACTCAGTGTGACTTCGGAATCGGCGTGGGTGAACTTCAGCGCGTTCTGCAGCAGGTTCGCCAAAGCCGCCAGGAGCCGCTCCCGATTGCCCGAAATGGCCAGCGCGGGATCGACATCGCGGACCAAGAGCGTGCAGCCCCTGGCGCTGGCATCGAGCGCGGCGCCATTCCTGGCTTCCGCGACAAGCGCCGCGACCGGAAAAGCCGTCTCCTGTGACGCTTCGGCCGTGCCCCTGACCTGGGACAGCGACAGGTTGAGCAGGGTCGCCAACGAAGACAGGCTCCTTTTCAACACGGCGCCGGTCGCACCGCCGATCGGAACCTTTCCCGATTCGAGCACCGTGAACGCAAGCGTTGCGGTGTGCAGGTAGTTTCGCAGTTCGTGCACCAGCATGCCCAGGCGCTCGTTCTCGTCGGCGGTCTGCTGAAGTGCGACGCCGGCGTCCCGCCAGATGCCGAACTCCGTCACCGCATCGGCAATGGCGTTGTCGAGGCAACGGTTCAAGGTGCGAAACTCGTCGACAGAAAACGGCGCATCGAGTTCGACGGCGAGGTCGGTGATGGCCTGGCAAAGGTCGCCGTAGTCGTGCACCACCTGGTCGACGGAATAGCCGAGCGCCAGCAGTTCCTTGCCATGCGCAGCAGCGCTCAGGCCCATCTCGGACAGGGCCGTTCTTGCGCCACCCCCGGCGGCACCTGAAATACGGAAACTCTCGTCGACCTCGCCGTTTTCCTGCGCCTCCAGCGTTCTCGTCAACTGGTCCAGAAAGATGGGCACGCCGTTGGCGAGTTGGGCGGCCGTGGCTTCTCGCCTGGGCCGCCGAGCGACCTTTGCCTTGCACCGCTCAATGAGCTCGTCGCGATGGTTGTAGAGGAATCGGTGCATGGGGTCCTCCAGCGATAGCCTCGCGCTTCAACCCGGTCGAAGCGCTCAGCGGGAAAGTTCGGCGCCTCCCGCACGTCGTCGAGAGTCGCCCGAAAAGCTCCATCATGCGCCTTCCGTGCGCTGCCGAAATGGAGCCCGCCCCGTTCAGGGCCCTGAAGCGCTGGCTGGCTGCCTACCTCCCGGCGGGCCATTGGCCGACCCTGCCCGGTGCTGCTCGGCCACAAGCTGGGCCACCCGTCGACAATCAAGGAATCCGCGTGAGCCCACCGACATCGATGGCCAGCGCCAATTCGCGAGAGTCGGGCGCCGGCCCTGAGCACGGTGCTGCCGCGAGCGCGGCACCGGACGCCGCCGCGCCTTCCACTGCCCTCGCCCTGGTCTCGCTGGTGCCGGAACTGAGGACCATGGCCGGCGCGGTGACGGCAACGGCGGTGATCGCGGCTCTCTATTTCGGCCGCGACATCCTGATGCCGCTGGCCCTCGCCTTCCTGCTGGGCTTCGTGCTCGACCCGCTCGTGATGCGCCTCAAGCGGCTGGGCCTGCCGCGCGCGCCCGCGGTGATGCTCGTGGTGCTGCTGGCCCTCGGCACGATGGGCATGGCGGGCCTGCTGCTCGGCAGTCAGGTCAGTACCCTGAGCGCCGAACTTCCGACCTACCAGAACAACATCAAGACCAAGCTCAGCGAGCTTCGCGCCCGGGCCAGCGGCCCCGGGATGTTCGACGGCGTCATCAAGACCTTCGACACGTTCAAGAAGGAGGTCGAGGACGCACCGCAAGCCCCGGCCCCGGCTCGCGCGGGCGCCAGGGGCGCCACCGGCAACACGGCGCCCGCGCCGGCGCAAGCCGTGCAGCTGGTCGAGAAGACGCCCTCGTCCTTCCAGCAAGGCATCTCGTTGCTCGAGATGGCGAGCGCGCCGCTGGCGACCGCCGGCATCGTGCTGGTCTTCGTGGTGCTGATCCTGCTGGATCGGCTGGACTTGCGCGATCGCCTGGTTCGACTCTGGGGCGGCAGCCTGCATCGCTCGACCGATGCCATGGACGAGGCCGGCCAGCGCATCAGCAAATACCTCACGATGCAGCTGGTGGTGAATTTCAGCTATGGCGTGCCGATGGCGCTCGGCCTGTGGTTCATCGGCGTGCCGGGCGCGATGCTCTGGGGCGCGGTGGCGGCGGTGATGCGTTTCGTTCCGTACGTGGGGCCGATGATCTCCGCCGTGTTCCCGATCGCGCTGGCCTTCGCGGTCGATCCCGGCTGGAGCATGGTGCTGTGGACCATCGGTCTCATCATCGCGCTCGAGATGCTGAGCAACAACGTGATCGAGCCCTGGCTGTACGGCGCGAGCACCGGACTCTCGGCCATGTCGCTGATGGTCGCGGCGACTTTCTGGACCGCGCTGTGGGGCCCTCTGGGGCTCATCATGTCGACGCCGCTGACGGTCTGCCTGATGGTCATCGGCCGGCACCTGCCACGGCTGCGCTTCCTGGACGTCCTGCTCGGGAGCCAGCCCGCCCTCGACGCGCCGACGCGCATCTACCAGCGCCTGATCGCCGACGATGTCGAGGAAGCCATCGAGCTCGCGACCGACCAGGTCGTCGACCACAACGTGCTCGGCTTCTACAACGAGACCGGGCTGCAGGTGCTGCGCATGGCCTCGAGCGACCACGCCAACGTCGCGCGTGCCGAGCACCGGCACCGCGTGGTGATCGGCATCGAGGCCCTGATCGACGAGATGCGAGAGCTTCATCCCGAACCGCACGCGGCCTCCGCGCCCGCCGCGGTGGTGTGCATCGGGGGCAAATGGGAAGTCGATAGCCTGGCGGCGCGCATGCTGGCGCATGCCCTGTCGATGCAGGGCTGCGTCGCCCTGCCGCACGGGGCCGGCGCGGTCAACGCGGACTTCATCACGGGGCTCGACCTGGGCGGCGTGGAGTGCGTGTGCATCTCGTACTTCAGCCCCGACCCGCAGGTGGCGGCGCGCCACTTCTGCCGGCGGCTGAAGCGTCGCTGGCCAGGCACGCGGGTCGTGCTGGGCCTGTGGAACGCGCCACCGGAGCTGTTGGGCGAGGAAGCGATCCGCAACCTCGGCGCGGACGGCGTCGTCACCTCGGTCGGCGAGGCGGTGGTCGCGATCGCCGCACTGACCGGCACCCAGCCGGCCGAGGGCTTCATGCAGGCGGCGCGCCCCGAGGCGGATGCCGACAGGCTCCACGCCCTGCGTGCCAGCGGCGCGCTCGATCCGCGCGCGAAGGAGCTCTTCGATGCCGCCACGCAGCGCGCGGCCGACGTGTTCGACGTGCCGATGGCCATGGTGTCGCTGATCGAGGAGAGCACGCAGGAGGTGCGCGGCGCCTACGGCGAGTTGCGCGCGCCGGCCAGCCCGGATGCCGCACCGCTGCGCGGCGTCGACCTCGGCATGCCGCGCGAGCTGTCGATGTGCGGCCATGTGGTCGCGAACGCACAGACGCTGGTGGTGCCCGATGTGTCGAGGGACCTGCGCTTCGCCGGCAACCCCGCGCTGCAGGGCAAGGGGCTGCGCTTCTATGCGGGCGCGCCGCTGCGCGGACCGGGCGGCCACGTGCTGGGAACGCTGTGTCTGCTGGATGTCGAACCCCGCGCGCTCAGCCAGAGCGAGGTTCGTCTGCTGGAAGCCATGGCCAAGGACCTGATGCAGGCCCTGCAGGCCGCGGCCGCGCAATGGGGCGAGATGGTGCCGGCGCCGGTGGCCATGGGTCCGCCGTCGGCCACGGTCGGTCAGCTGCTGCCGTCGGCCTGACGCGGACCGGACGCGAAGCCGCCCGGCCGCGAGCGTGAGAGCGACTCACGCAGCGGCAGCTTCATTGAGGCAGCTTCACTGAGGCATCACGCGGGCGCCCTCGCCGTTGCCCTGGATGAAGACCCGCTGGCCCACTCGCAGGCCGGGAGTCACCGGCTGCGTCACTTCGACCAGCACGCCACTGTCGGTGCGAACGAAGATCTGCTGGCCTTCCAGCGGCCTGCTGTAGCGCTCGGCGATCTGGCTGCCCGCAACGCTGCCGCCGATCGCGCCCACCACCATGGCGACATCGCGGCCGGTACCGCCGCCGATCAGACTGCCGACGCCCACGCCGGCGAGGCCACCGAGCACGGCCCCCACACCGGTATGGTGAGAAGTCGGGATCTCCGTCGGCATGATCTGCTCGATCTTGCCCTGCCGGATAGTCATCGACCCTTGCTGCGATCCCGGCGCGGCGCAAGCGGTGAGAAGGACAGCCATTACAAATGCGGAAAACAAGGAGAAGAGGCGCACTTTCATGAATTGGACTCCGGTACAAGGTGGATGAAACCGATGCGGATCGGGCTCGGGAGACGACGAAGACAGATTCGCCAGCCTCGTGCGCGCACTATGTGCTGCTTCGACGGCGGCGTCTACTGCACTTAGGGGCAATTTCGCGCGTGCCTCCGTCGCAGCCCTCGGCGGCCGTTCCAGGCCCGCTTTTGCCACGCCGCGAACGTCGGGTGCATCATCGGCCCACTCGGCTGCCAGGCGATCTCCTTCCGTGCACCGCGCCCTTGGGCCATGAGGAGGAGCATCCATGCAAGCCACCCCATTGCTCGACCTGGCCATCGTCGGCGGAGGGGTCGCCGGCGTCATCCACCTGCACTACGCGCGGCAGTCGGGCCTCGATTCGCTGCTGCTCGAAAAGCAGGGCGGCGTCGGCGGCCTGTGGCGCCAGCTTCCGGCGTGGCAGGACATCCAGATCAGCCCGGCCGACTGGACCCTCGGCGATCTGCCGATGGGTGGCCCGAAGCAGCCGTGCATCCTCGCCAACATCGAGGCATGGGTCGAGCGCTTCGACCTGGCTGACCGCATCCGGCTCGACAGCCCGGTGTCTCGTGCGCGTTACACCGGCACCTGCTGGGAGCTCGACACGCCAGGCGGCACGGTGCGGGCGCGTCATCTGGTGGCGGCCACCGGGGGCCACAACACGCCCGCCATACCCGATGCGATTCGTCGCGACAGCGAATTGCGAGAGCTGCATTCCAGCGCCCTGCGCGACCCGACCGAGCTGACCGGACGCGAAGTGATCGTGGTCGGCGGCGGCGCCTCGGCCTTCGACTTGCTGGACCTGTGCCTGGAGCACAAGGCGCGCCGGATCGCATGGGTGTACCGGGGCTTGCGCTGGTTCACGCCGACCGGAAAGCCGAAGGCGATCGCCGGCAGCGTGCGGCCCTACGCGAAGATGCAGGCGAGCGGCATGACCGTCACGCAGCAGAACGAGACGATCGGCGCCGACCTGCTGTCCCGCTACGAGAAGTTCGGCATCCAGTCGATCCGACCCCAGCGCTTGCTGGACGTGCGGCAAGACCAGCTCATACCCGGCCGCGCACGCATGCTGGCCAGCTTTGCCGCGTTGGAGCGGTATCCGGGCAGCGTCGAGAAGATCGAGGGGCGCCACGTGACGCTGTCGGACGGCACGCGGCTCGCGGGGGACGTGCTCCTCTGGGGCACGGGCTACCAGACCGACCTCTCGTACTTCGAGGAGCCGCGCATTGCACGCGTGCGAACCGTCGCCGAACTGGCCTCGCGCTGCGCCTGCATCTTCCGCAGCCTGGATGCGCCGGACCTCTATTTCCCGGGCGTGGGACTGGACGGCATCGGCGCCGCGCCCTGGGCCTTCATGCTGATGGCGCGATCCGTCATGTCGCACATCCGCGGCACGGCGCAGCTGGACATGGAACCGGTCGACGGCAGGCTCAACCACTTCGACATCGTGCGCTACCTCGCCGAGCGGGACCGAGGCACCTACGCCGGCGAGCGGGGCTGGGACTTCTATCGCGAGTTGGCACTCGGCACACCGGACGACCAGCCCTACCCTCTGCTCTGACGCCGCTGCGCGGCCGCACGCGGCCACGACGGCGATCCGCGCGGGCGATCAGGTGTAGCGCTTTTCCAGCGCATCCCAGACCGGCTTGCCGACCAGGCGCTGCCGCTCCGCGAACGGCACGACCAGCGCCGGGTCCTCGTCGACGCGCCTGGCATCGCGCAGCACCGTCAGCGCCTTCTGCATGCCCGCCACCGCACCCTGCAGCGCCGCATTGGCGTAGAGCACGATGCCGTAGCCGAGGCGGCCCAGCTCGTCGGCGCCGACGATCGGCGTCTTGCCGCCGATCACCATGTTCATCAGCTGCGGCTTGCCCAATCGCCCCGGCAGCGCGCGGATCTCTTCCGCGGTGGTGACAGCCTCGACGAACAGGATGTCGGCACCCGCCTGCGCGAACAACTGGGCGCGTTCGAGGGCGGCCTCGAAACCCTGGGTGGCGCAGGCGTCGGTGCGCGCCATGATCAAAAAGTCCGGATCGTGCCGCGCATCGACCGCCGCCTTGATCTTGCTCACCGCCTCTTCGGTGGAAATGACTTCCTTGCCCGAGAAGTGGCCGCAGCGCTTGGGCGCCAGCTGGTCCTCGAGCTGGATGCAGTCGGCGCCGGCCCGCTCGAGCACACGCACGGTGTGACGCACGTTGAGCGCGTTGCCGAAGCCGGTGTCGGCGTCGACGATCAGGGGCAGCTCGACCGCATCGCGGATGCGCGCGGTGTGGTCCGCGATCTCGTGCAGGCCCATGAAGCCCTGGTCCGGCATGCCGAACCACATGTTGGTGACGCCGGCGCCCGTGACGTAGATGGCTTCGTACCCCAGGTCTTCGATGACCCTGGCGGACAGCGCGTTGAAGGCGCCCGGGACGATCACGCCGCGACGGGCTTCGACCAGCGATCTGAGTTGCTTGCGAGTGGACACTGGAAAGACTCCTGAGATTCAAAAACTGTCGCCGGGTACGCGGACCTGGCCTTCCATCAGCACGCGGGCGCTGCGGCTCATCAAGGCCTTGGTGACCGTCCACCGGCCGTCGACCTGCCTGGCTTCGGCGCCGACGCGCAGCGTGCCCGAGGGGTGGCCGAAGCGCACGGCGGTGCGTTCGCCGCCACCGGCCGCCAGGTTCACCAAGGTGCCGGGGATGGCGGCCGCGGTGCCGATGGCCACCGCCGCGGTGCCCATCATCGCGTGGTGCAGCTTGCCCATGGACAGTGCGCGCACCAGCAGGTCGACATCGGCCGCGTTCACCGGCTTGCCGCTGGAGGCCGTGTAGGCCGCGGGAGGCGCCACGAAGGCCACCTTGGGTGTGTGCTGGCGCAGGCCGGCCTCGGCGATGTCCCGGATCAGCCCCATGCGCACGGCGCCGTGCGCGCGAATGGCTTCGAACATCGCCAGCGCGGCGTCGCTGCCGTTGATCGCATCCTGCAGCTCGGTGCCGGCGTAGCCGACGGCATCCGCATTGACGAAGATGGTCGGGATGCCGGCGTTGATCAGCGTCGCCTTCAAGGTGCCGACACCGGGCACTTCCAGGTCGTCCACCAGGTTGCCGGTCGGAAACATGGCGCCGCCGGCCTCGCCGTCACCCTCGTCGGCCGGGTCGATGAATTCCAGCTGCACCTCGGCCGCCGGGAATGTCACGCCGTCGAGTTCGAAGTCGCCCGTCTCCTGGACGGCGCCGTAGCTCATGGGCACGTGCGCGACGATGGTCTTGCCGATGTTGGCCTGCCAGATCCGCACCGTCGCCATGCCGTTGCGCGGCAGCCGGCTGGCATCGACCAGTCCGTTGGCGATCGCGAAGGGCCCCACGGCGGCGGAAAGGTTGCCGCAGTTGCCGCTCCAGTCGACGAAGGGCCGGTCGATGGCCACCTGGCCGAACAGGTAGTCGACATCATGGCCGGGCCGGCTGCTGCGCGACAGGATCACCGCCTTGCTGGTGCTGGAGGTCGCGCCGCCCATGCCGTCGATCTGCTTGCCGTAAGGGTCCGGGCTGCCGATCACGCGGAGCAGCAGAGCGTCGCGTGCCGGCCCGGGGCGCTGCGCCACCTCCGGCAGGTCCTGCAGGCGGAAGAACACGCCCTTGCTGGTGCCGCCGCGCATGCAGGTCGCCGGGATCTTGATTTGTGGCGTGTGTGACATCAGGCCGGTTCCGTGGAAGCAAGGAAGTCTTGCGCAAATCGCTGCAGCACGCCACCGGCTTCGTAGATCGAGAGCTCCTCGGCGGTGTCGAGCCGGCAGGTCATCGGCAGCTCGACGACATCGCCGTTGCGGCGGCGGATCACCAGGCCCAGGTCGGCGCGCGGTCGACGCTCACCCCCGACGTCGTAGGTCTCGGTGCCGTCCAGGCCCAGCGTCAGGCGATTCACGCCGGGCTTGAACTCCAGCGGCAGCACGCCCATGCCGATCAGGTTGGTGCGATGGATGCGCTCGAAGCCCTCGGCCGCGATCGCTTCCACGCCTGCCAGCCGAACGCCCTTGGCCGCCCAGTCGCGCGAACTGCCCTGGCCGTAGTCGGCGCCGGCGATGATGATCAACGGCTGCTTGCGCTGCATGTAGGTCTCGATGGCTTCCCACATGCGAACCACCCGGCCCTCGGGTTCGATCCGGGCGAGCGAGCCCTTCCGGACCTTGCCGTCGACCACGGCCATCTCGTTGACGAGCTGCGGATTGGCGAAGGTCGCGCGCTGCGCCGTCAGGTGGTCGCCGCGGTGCGTGGCGTAGGAATTGAAGTCTTCCTCGGGAAGGCCCATCCGGTGCAGGTACTCGCCCGCCGCGCTGTCGCGCAGGATGGCGTTGGACGGCGACAGATGGTCGGTCGTGATGTTGTCGGGCAGCAAGGCCAGCGGGCGCAGTCCACGCAGCGTGCGTTCGCCGGCCAGCGCACCCTCCCAGTACGGGGGGCGGCGGATGTAGGTGCTCTGCGGGCGCCAGTCGTACAGCGGGCTGATCGGCGCGTGGCCGGCCACGCCGATCTTGAACATCGGATCGTAGACGCGGCGGAAGTGCTCGGGCTTGACGCTGGCGGCGACCACGGCGTCGATCTCGGCATCGCTCGGCCAGATGTCCTTCAGCGTCACGGCCAAGCCGTCGGCGTCGATGCCGAGCACATCCTTCTCGATGTCGAAGCGCACGGTGCCGGCGATCGCGTAGGCCACGACCAGCGGCGGAGACGCCAGGAAGGCCTGTTTGGCATAGGGATGGATCCGGCCGTCGAAATTGCGGTTGCCCGACAGCACGGCCGTGGCGTAAAGGTCGCGGTCGATGACCTCCTGCTGGAACGCAGGGTCCAGCGCACCGGACATGCCGTTGCAGGTGGTGCAGGCAAAGGCCACGATGCCGAAGCCCAGCCGTTCCAGTTCGCGCAGCAGGCCGGCCTCTTCCAGGTACAGCTGCACCGCCTTGGAGCCGGGCGCGAGCGACGACTTGACCCAGGGCTTGCGCACGAGACCGCGCGCATTGGCATTGCGCGCCAGCAGGCCGGCGGCGATCACGTTGCGCGGGTTGCTGGTGTTGGTGCAGCTGGTGATGGCCGCGATGATCACTGCGCCGTCGGGCATCCGGCCCGGCACGTCCTCCCACTCGGCAGCGATCCCGCGCGCGGCCAGCTCGGAGGTCGGCAGGCGCTTGTGCGGGTTGGACGGGCCGGCCATGTTGCGCACCACCGCGCGCAGGTCGAAGCGCAGCACGCGCTCGTATTCCGCGCTGGCCAATGCGTCCGACCAGAGTCCCACTTCCTTCGCGTAGGTCTCGACGAGGCGAACCTGTTCGTCCGTGCGTCCGGTGAGGCGCAGGTAGTCGATGGTCATCCGGTCGATCGAGAACATCGCCGCCGTGGCGCCGAACTCGGGCGTCATGTTGGAGATCGTGGCCCGGTCGCCCAGGGTCAATGCCGAGGCGCCTTCGCCATGGAATTCGAGATAGGCGCCCACCACCTTCTGCTGGCGCAGGAACTCCGTCAGCGCCAGCACGATGTCGGTCGCCGTGATGCCGGGCCCTGGCTTGCCGCTGAGCTCGACGCCGACGATGTCGGGCAGCCGCATCCAGGAAGCGCGGCCCAGCATCACGCTTTCGGCTTCGAGCCCGCCGACGCCGATCGCGATCACGCCCAGCGCGTCCACGTGGGGGGTGTGGCTGTCGGTGCCGACCAGCGTGTCGGGGAAGGCCACGCCGTCCCTGGCATGGACGACCGGCGACATCCGCTCGAGGTTGATCTGATGCATGATCCCGTTCCCCGGCGGGATCACCTCGACGTTCTTGAAGGCCTTCCGGGTCCACTCGATGAAGTGGAACCGGTCTTCGTTGCGACGGTCTTCGATGGCGCGGTTCTTGGCGAACGCATCCGGATCGAAGCCCGCGAACTCGACCGCCAGCGAGTGGTCCACGATCAACTGGGTCTGCACCACAGGGTTCACCTGGGCCGGATCGCCGCCCCTGTCGGCGATGGCATCGCGCAGGCCGGCCAGGTCCACCAGTGCGGTCTGTCCCAGGATGTCGTGGCACACCACGCGGGCCGGAAACCACGGAAAGTCGCGGTCGCGCCGGCGTTCGATCAACTGCAGCAGCGAGTCGTCGAGGATGGCCGGGTCGCAGCGGCGCACCAGGTTCTCGGCATGCACGCGCGAGGTGTAGGGCAGCCCGGCCCAGGCGCCGGGCCGAAGGGCGTCGACGGCTTCGCGGGCGTCGAAATAGTCCAGCGACGTGCCCGGGAGCTTCTTGCGGTACGAGGTGTTCATGCGCGGGTTCCTGTCAGCGGCGATCGCCGATGGGCAGGAACGCCAGGTCCTCGGGACCGGTGTAGTTGGCACTCGGGCGGATGATCTTGTTGTCGATGCGCTGCTCGATGACGTGCGCGGCCCAGCCGCTGGTACGGGCAATGACGAACAGCGGCGTGAACATCGCCGTCGGCACGCCCATCATGTGATAGCTCACGGCACTGAACCAGTCGAGGTTGGGGAACATCTTCTTGGCATCCCACATCACCGTCTCCAGGCGCTCCGCAATGTCGAACATCTTGCTGGCGCCCGCTTCATCCGACAGCGACCTGGCGACGCCCTTGATGACGACGTTCCGGGGATCGCTCACGGTGTAGACCGGATGTCCGAACCCGATCACCACTTCCTTGGCCTCGACCCGGCGACGGATGTCCGCTTCGGCTTCGTCGGGCGAGTCATAGCGCTTCTGGACCTCGAACGCGACCTCGTTGGCGCCGCCGTGCTTGGGCCCGCGCAGCGCCCCGATGGCGCCCGCGATGGCCGAGTACATGTCGCTGCCGGTGCCGGCGATGACGCGCGCCGTGAAGGTCGAGGCGTTGAACTCATGCTCGGCATAGAGGTTCAAGGAAGTGTGCATGGCGCGTTCCCAGGCGGCGCTGGGTTGGGTGCCATGCAGCAGGTGCAGGAAGTGCGCACCGATGGAGTCGTCGTCGGTTTCCAGCGCGATGCGCCTGCCTTGCGTGGACCAGTGGTACCAGTACAGCAGCATGGAGCCCAGCGAGGCCATCAGGCGGTCGGCGATGTCTCGCGCACCTGGCGCGTTGTGATCGTCCTTCTCGGGCAGCGTGCATCCCAGGGCCGACACGGCGGTGCGCATCACGTCCATCGGATGCGCGCCCGCGGGGATCTGCTCGAGGGCCGACTTGACGCTGGCCGGCACGCCCCGCATGGCCTTGAGCTTCGCCTTGTAGGCCCGCAGTTCGGCCGCCGTGGGCAGCTTGCCGTGCACCAGCAGGTGGGCGATCTCCTCGAACTCGCAGACCTCCGCGATGTCGAGGATGTCGTAGCCGCGGTAGTGCAGGTCGTTGCCTGTGCGGCCGACGGTGCACAAGGCCGTGTTGCCGGCCGTGACGCCCGAGAGCGCGACGGATTTCTTCGGCTTGAACCCTGCGGGTGCAGCCTGGGTGGCGGTTGTCATGCAGTCTCCTTTTCCAGATAAGAGCGATCGATGGGAACGGGGCGTCCTTGCGGCATCCACGGCCACCATCTCGAACACCCCTTGAGAACTTCTTCCGGCGGCGTTCCGTAGTGGTTGGCCTGGTCCGGAAAGACGATGTCCTTCAGTTCGACCGTGCCGCTGGGTGTTGTCATGCTTCGCAATTTACGCACAATCGGGTCCTTGCAGAAGGACTAAAAGGGCGAAGATTTGCGAAGAAGAATCCGCGAATTTGCGAATCTTGCAAATTCTTCAGTCCACCGGAGATCACGATGAAGAAGACTTTCATGGGCGTGCGCCTGCGCAAGCTGCGGGCCGAACGCGGCCTGTCGCAGGTCGCGCTGGCCAACGCGCTCGGCCTTTCGCCGAGCTACCTGAACCAGCTGGAGCAGAACCAGCGGCCGCTCACCGTCGCCGTCCTGCTCCGGATCAGTCGTGCGCTGGGCATCGACGTGCAGCAGTTTTCCGAGGACGAGGAAGCGCGCCTGGTGGCCGGCATGCGCGAGGCCCTGGCCGACAACCCGGGCGGCGAGGAGGTCGCGTTGCCGGAGCTGCTCGAGGTCGCCTCGCAGATGCCCGCCGTGGGGCGAGCGCTGCTGGCCCTGCACCGTCGCAATGCCGATGCGGCCCAGCGTCTCGAAGCCATGGCACTGCGCCTGGGAGACGACCGCGCCGACATCGCGCCGACGCGGCCGATGGCCTTCGAGAGGGTGCGCGACTTCTTCTTCGCCCATCAGAACCATTTCGATGCCGTGGACCGTGCCGCCGAGGCGCTCGCGGCCGAGGCGAACGCCGAAGGAGGCCCGCTGTCGGAATGGCTCGTCCGCCGACTCATTCAGCGGCACGGCGTGCACGCGATGCCATCGCACGATGAGGCCGAGGAGAGCCAGCGCCGCTATGAGCCGGGCAGCCGGACCTTGCGGTTGTCCGCGGCCCTGGAAGCCGGCCAACAAGCGTTCCAGCTGGCGACGCAGCTCGCCCTGCTGGAGCAGTCCGCGCTGCTGGACCGGCTGGTCGATACGCCGGAATTCGGCGGCGATCCGCAGGCGCGGACCTTGGCGCGCATCGGCCTGGCGAACTACTTCGCGGGCGCCTTGCTGCTGCCCTACGCGGCGCTCCTGAAGGCGGCCGAAACCATGCGCTATGACATCGACCGGCTCTCGCGCCGCTTCGGGGTCGGCTTCGAAACCATCTGCCATCGCCTGAGCACGCTGCAGCGGCCGGACGCGCCCGGCGTGCCCTTCTTCTTCATCCGCGTGGACCGCGCCGGCAACATCTCCAAGCGGCAGTCCGCCACCCACTTCCACTTCTCGAAGACCGGCGGCACCTGCCCCCTGTGGAACGTGTACGAGGCCTTCTCGCAGCCCGGCAAGATCCTGCCGCAGCTGGCGCGCATGCCCGATGGCCGCACCTACCTCTGGATCGCCCGCACGGTCTCGAAGGGCCAGGGCGGCTACGGCGCACCGAGCAAGACCTTCTCGGTGGCGCTGGGCTGCGACACCCGGCACGCGCCGCGACTGGTCTATTCGCGGGGCATGAACCTCGACGACCCCGAGATCGCCACGCCCATCGGCATGGGTTGCAAGGTGTGCGAGCGCACGCGCTGTCCGCAGCGGGCCTTCCCGTTCGTGGGAAGGCCGCTCGAGGTGAACGAGAACGAAAGCCGCTTCACGCCCTACCCGGCGGACTCGGCCGACCCGCCCTGATCGCCTCAGGCGACCGCGCGCAGGGCCCTGGCGGCCTCGACCATGTGGGTCAGCGCGGGAATCACCTCGGCCCACTGGCGCGTCTTCAGGCCGCAGTCCGGGTTGACCCACAGCCGCTCGGCCGGAATGCGCTCGGCCGCCTTCTTCATCAGTTGCACGATGTGCTCCCGGGTCGGGATGTTGGGCGAGTGGATGTCATAGACACCGGGGCCGATCTGGTTCGGGTAGTTGAAGTCGTCGAAAGCGTCCAGCAGTTCCATGTCCGAGCGGGAGGTCTCGATCGTGATCACGTCCGCATCCATGTCGGCGATGGACGCGATGATGTCGTTGAATTCCGAATAGCACATGTGGGTGTGGATCTGCGTCTCGTCGTCGACGCCATTGGCGGTGATGCGAAACGATTCGACCGCCCAGTCGAGGTAGTTCTTCCACTGCGACTTGCGCAGCGGCAAGCCTTCGCGCAGGGCCGCCTCGTCGATCTGGATCACGCCCACGCCGGCCTTCTCGAGGTCGAGCACCTCCTCTCGGATCGCCAGCGCCAGCTGCTTGCATGACGCCGACCGAGGCTGGTCGTCGCGCACGAACGACCAGTTCAGGATCGTGACCGGACCGGTCAGCATGCCCTTCATCGGCTTGTTCGTCAGCGACTGCGCATAGCGGATCCATTCGACCGTCATCGCCTTGGGGCGCGTGATGTCGCCGAACAGGATCGGCGGCTTGACGCAGCGGGAACCGTAGGATTGCACCCAGCCGAACTGGCTGAAGGCATAGCCGTCGAGTTGCTCGCCGAAGTACTCGACCATGTCGTTGCGCTCGGCTTCGCCATGCACCAGCACGTCGAGGCCCAATGCCTCCTGCTCGCGAACGCTGCGGGCGATCTCCGCCTGCATGGCGCTCTTGTAGCCGGCCTCGCCGAGCTCGCCGGCCCTGAACCGGCTGCGTGCCTGGCGGATCTCCGCGGTCTGCGGGAACGAGCCGATGGTGGTGGTCGGGAAAGCCGGGAGCTTCAGGCGCGCCGCCTGCAGCGGGGCGCGCTGCGCGTAGCCGCTCTTGCGTCGTCCGAGCTCGGCGTCGATCCGGGCGATCGCCGCCCGGACCGCGGGGTTGTGGACCCGCGGCGACGCGCGACGCGCTGCAACGGCAGCCTGGTTGGCGGCGAGCGCGTCCTTGACCGCGTCGCGGCCCTGGTTGAGCGCCGTCGACAACAGCTTCAGTTCGTCGAGCTTCTGCAGCGCGTAGGCCAGCCACGACTTGATTTCCGGATCGAGCCTGTGCTCGCTCTCGAGGTCGACCGGCACGTGCAGCAGCGAGCACGACGGTGCGATCCACAGCCGGTCGCCGCCCAACTTCTGCGCGATGGGCTCGAGCCAGTCGAGCACGGCGGCCAGGTCGGTCTTCCAGATGTTGCGGCCATCGATGACGCCGAGCGACAGCACCTTGTGGGCCGGCATCAGGCCCAGCAGGGGCGTCACGTCGGCCCGGCCGTTGACGGCATCGATGTGAAGGCCCGCCACCGGCAGGTTGGCGGCCAGGTACTGGTTCTCCAGCAGCTGGCCGAAATAGGTGGCCAGCAGCAGCTTGACGCGGCAGCCCTTGAGCTGGTGGTAGGCGGTGTTGTAGGCATGCTGCCAGTCGGCATCGAGCTCGGTCACCAGCAGCGGCTCGTCGATCTGCACCCACTCGACGCCCTGCGCGGCCAGGGTGTCCAGCAGTTCGGCGTAGGCCTCCAGAAGCCGCGGAAGCAGGGCCAGCTTGTCCGAATCGTCCTTGGCCTTGCCGATGGCGAGGTAGGTGACCGGTCCGACGATCACGGGCTTGGCCTTGACCCCTTGCGCCCTGGCCTCGGCCAGTTGCGCCAGCAGGCGGGAGGCATCCAGCTTGAAGTGCGTCTGCGCCGTGAACTCCGGCACGATGTAGTGGTAATTGGTGTCGAACCACTTGGTCATTTCGCCGGCGGCGACACCGCCGCAGCAGGCGCCGTGGTCTTCGCTGCCGTGCGCCGAGCGGCCACGGGCGACCCGGAAATAGTTGTCCAGGACATCGCCATGGAAGCCCCGCACGCGCTCGGGCAGGTTGCCCAGCGTGAAGCTCATGTCCAGCACCTGGTCGTAGAACGAGAAGTCACCCACCGGCGCGAGGTCCAGGCCGGCCTGCTGCTGCCAGTGGCGCTGGCGCAACCGGGCGCCGAGGGCCTGGAGTTCGTCGCGCGACGAAGCGCCCTTCCAGTAGGACTCGAGCGCGAACTTGAGTTCGCGCTGCGCGCCGATTCGGGGAAAACCAAGATTGTGGGTCAGGACCATGAGACTGCTTTCGGGATGCATCGGAAATGCGAATGGCGCTGATCGTAGGCATGCCACTCCATGAAGTAAAATGGTCTTATTTCAACAATCGATTAGTTTTATTCATACGAAATGCTGGAGCGCATTCATCTGGCCATCGTCCGGGAGGTCGACAGGCAGGGCTCACTGACCGCTGCCGCGGCGACGCTGTGCCTGACGCAGTCGGCCCTCAGCCATGCGATGAAGAAACTGGAACTGCAGTTGGGCACTGCGATCTGGCTGCGCGAGGGGCGCGCCCTGCGGCCCACGCAGGCCGGCGAATACCTGCTCGCCGTCGCCAATCGCGTCCTGCCCCAGCTCGACGTCGCCGAGGAGCGCCTGCAGCAGTACGGGCAAGGCGAGCGTGGCACGCTGCGCATCGGCATGGAGTGCCACCCGTGCTATCAGTGGCTGCTGAAGGTCGTGGCACCCTACCTGGCCAAGTGGCCCGACGTGGATGTGGACGTCAAGCAGAAATTCCAGTTCGGGGGCATCGGTGCGCTGTTCGGCTTCGAGATCGACCTGCTCGTGACACCGGATCCGCTGTTCAAGCCGGGGCTGCGCTTCGAGCCTGTGTTCGACTACGAACAGGTGCTGGTCGTGGGCGCCAGCCACCCGCTGGCATCGGCCGCCTACGTGAAGCCGGCGCAGCTGACGCCGGAGGTCCTGATCACCTACCCGGTGGCGCCCGAGCGGCTGGACGTCTACAACCAGTTCCTGATGCCCGCAGGCATCACGCCCAAGCGCCACAAGACCATCGAGACGACCGACATCATGCTGCAGATGGTGGCCAGCGGCAGGGGCGTCGCAGCGCTGCCGCGTTGGCTGGTTGAAGAGTATGCGGACAAGCTGGAGATCGTCCCCGTCCGGCTCGGCCGCCATGGGCTCGCCAAGCAGATCTTCCTGGGTGGCCGGGAAGCGGAGATGGACGTGGACTACCTCAAGTCCTTCATCGACTTCGCGCGTCAGCCGGCGCGGGAGAAATCGCGCAAGGCTTGAACACGGATGCTGTCGATGCCGCAGATGGCGGGGTGAGACTTCGCAGGCTCAAGCAGCGACTGCCGTCGGCGTCTCGGCGCTCCTGGCGCTCCTGGCGCTCCTGGCATTGGCCCGCGCTGCCCGGGCGATGCTCTCTGCGAACAACGGCGTTTCACGGCTGTTGTGATCGCCGGAGGCCAGCTGTCGGTCGTGCGATGCCTGCTCGAAGCTCACTCCGTGGCTCGCAATGAAGGCCAGGAACTCTTCCGTCGGGTGCGACACCACCGAGTTCGTGTACTCGGTGCGCCCGTCGCTCAAGCCCTTGGCGCTGAGTTCCCAGATGACTTGCACCCGGGTGCGCCCTGCCGGTGTGAACACGTCCGACGTCGAGACCAGCAGGCAGCGCAGCTTTCCGACCACTTCGCCCACATAGTGCTGGACGACCAGGCCGGTGCCGATCTGCTCGACATTGATGGACATCGGGCGACCATCGTCGGTGCGGGTCGAGCCGCAAGCGATATGGTCCGGCGGCGCGCACCGCTGGTACTCGGCTTCGGGCAAGCCGAAGAGCCACTTGCCGATGTCGACTTGCTCGATGGGCACGTCGATGACGTGGCTGAAGGCCGATTGCGAGAGGACGAGGTCGCTGCGGATGCTGTCGGTCATGAGAACTCCTGGGAGGAAAAGTGGATGGAGGCGAAAGTGCCTGCCGGCGTTGGCCGCTGCGCGTGGCACTGACGCCGGGATCCAATGTCTCAAGCCCCTGTTTCGGCTGGATTTCGACCTGGCCTGGCAAGCATTGCAGTTGCAATCCGTTCGCAGGCGGCATCGGCTGTCACGACGGTCTCTGACCGGGCAGCAGCAGGATCTTGCCGACGCTCTGGCCCGATTCCATGCGCCGATGCGCCTGGGCCGCATCGGCGAGCGCATAGCTGCTGTCGATCACAGGCCGGATCGCGCCGGCCGCCAGGGCGTCGAGCCATCGCTGCGCGAAGCGTTGGACCATCGCCTGCTTGACCTCGGGAGGCCGCGACTTCATCACCGTGCCGAAGATCTGCAGGTGGCGGTACAGCAGCAGGTCCATGGGAAGCGCGGCGCCTTCCGCGCCCCCGAGCAAGCCCACCACCACCATGCGCCCGCCCACCGCCAGCGAACGCAGGTTGCGCTCCAGGTAGGGGGCACCGATGAAGTCGATCAAGACGTCGACGCCCTTGCCATCCGTCTTGGCGGCCACCACGGCCTGGAAGTCGTCGCTGCGGTAGTCGATGACTTCATCCGCCCCGAAGCTCTGGACGGCATCGCGCTTGTCGCCGCCCGCGGTCGCGAACACGCGCGCGCCGGCAGCGTGCGCGAGTTGCACCGCGGCGGAGCCCACGCCGCCGGCCGCCGCATGGACCAGCACCGACTCGCCGGCTTGCAGGCGGCCCAGATGAAACAGCGCTTCGTGCGCGGTCACGAAAACCTCGGCCACCGCGCCGGCATCGACCAGGTCGAGGCCTGGCGGGACCTGCATGGCCATGCGGTGATCGATGCGCGAGAGTTCGGCATAGGCGCCTCCGCCGACGATGCCCATGACGCGGTCGCCCACGCGGAATCCCTGGACCTGCGCCCCCACCTCCACCACCGTCCCGGCAATCTCCAGTCCCATGGTGTCCGCGTCGCCGAAGAAGGCGCGGCCGTAGGCACCCTTGCGATGGGAAAGGTCGGCGCGATTGACCCCGATGGAGGCGTTGCGCACCAGCAGGTCATGGGGTCGGACTTCCGGGGCCGCGACCTCGCGGATCACGAGCACTTCGGGCCCGCCGAAGTCGTCGAAGACGATGGCTTTCATGGCTTGTTTCTCTTTCATTCCATGCGATCCAGATCCTGTTGCCGCGCATGAGGGACGTGGCCGCTCACCGCCCCGGTTGCCGGGTTGAATACCCCCGAGCTGTCCCGGCCTTGCATGCTTGAATCGATGAAGTCAAGGCATCGTATGGGGGCAACCTCAAGCGGACAATCCCTCGCTCTCGCGAAACATCTTTGCAAGGAGCGCAAATATGAGCCAGGCTCGAACCGTGGAGAACCTGGAGGTTTTCGTCGACACGGTGGAGGCGTCGCTGGTCACGCTCTCCTCTTCATGAGCGGCAAGGCCTCACGGCCGCGCGCGCTCGGGGTCCGTCAGCCGATGCAGACCGGCGGCCGGCGGATCTGCACCACGCCGCGGTCCGTCTGCACGCCCATCGCGTACAGCCCCGAGGAACCGCCGTTGTAGCGAATCTCGAACGGAAAATCAGAGGGCGAGGCGACGTCGCCGAGCCAGCCCTTGAGATCCGAATGGGTTCCGCCGATCTCGATCCACGCCAGACCCTGCCCCTGCACTTCGCCGGAGCCCGGCACCACCGGGAGGCTCGCGACGTGCGTGCCGCCGCCCGGCTTGAAGTAGAGGTTGGGCTTGCCGATCGGCCAGGCCACGGTCGCGCTCGGCGCCTGCAGCGCGAAGCCGCGCGCGCCGTTCATCATCTGGCGGCCGGCCTCGTGGCCGGTGGTGTTGGGATCGATCGTCGTGCCGTGGTGCGCCGCGAAAGCCTCCAGCTCTTCCAGCGTGTCGGAGCGCAGGCACCAGCCGAGGAAGCAGTCGCCTTCGCGCGTCTGGCGCTCCATGAAGACGGTCAGCGGTTCGCCGTGGGCGAGGGGTCGGCGGTCGATCACGCTCTCGACCTCGATGTAGATGTCGGGCGCGAGCGGCACCACGCGATGGCCGATGCCGTAGAGCGGAAAGAAGCCGCCGTCGTAGTTGCCGAGGCCGGTCTCCTTGCTGAGCCGGAAAGTCGACTCGTAGACGTTCGGGGCTGCCATGCAGACATGGTCGAAATGGATCACTGGGGTTCCTTCGTGTGGGTGTGTGGATGAAGTTGCGAGCTCAGCGCGTCGCGGGCTCGTAGCGGCCCGCCGGTGCAGCCGATGGCCTGACGAGGGCCTGGCGCCGCATGCGCCGACCGGCGAGGTAGACGAAGACGGCGCCGAGCAGCGCGGCGAGCGCGAGGAACAACAGCCCCGCGTCATAGGAGCCCGTGCGGTCCTTGAGCAGCCCGATAAAATACGGGCTGAACATCGAGCCGACGATGCCGAAGCAGTTGACATAGGCGAACACCACGGCGGCGGTCTTGCCCCTGACGCCGACACCGGTGAGCTGCCAGATGCAGATCGGCCCGCTGACCAGCCCCGCGGTCAACAGCGACAGCCCGGCGATCGACGCGTAGAGGTTGGGCACGCTGACCAGGATGCCGATGCCCGCGGCGGCGGTCACGAAGGCGGCGATGGCATGCCACACGCGCTCGCCCGTGCGGTCCGAATGAGCGACCCAGAACCAGTAGATCACCATGCCGAACACGCTCGGTATCGCCGCCAGCAGCCCGACCTGGACCGTCGACAGTGCGACGCCGAAGAGGCGGCCGAACTCCTGCACGATCTGCGGCGTGAAGATCAGGCTCGCATAGAAGCCCATCTGCGCCGTTGCATAGGCGAGCGACAGCAAGATCAGGTGCGGCTGCAGCAAGGTGGTGCGCAGCGGCGGCTCGCCGACGGACGCAGGGGCGTCGCCGCTGTCGCGCGCGGCGATCACCTGGCGCTTCTCCTCGTCGGTCAGCCAGTCGGCCTCCTCGGGCTTCGAGGTCAGGAAGCGGATCGAGTAGAAGCCCAGCAGCACCGGCAGCAGGCCTTCGACGAACAGCATGATCCGCCAGCCCGAGAAGCCGAACAGGCCATCGGCGTACTGGACGATCGCTGCCGACATCGGCGTGCCCACGATGACCGCCCAGGGCAGCACGGCGATCACCAGCATGCGCCCGCGCAGGCCGGGCGGAAACCACAGCGCCAGGCAGTAGATCAGGCCCGGAAACAAGCCGGCTTCGGCGACGCCCAGCAGCATGCGCACGGCGATCAGCTGCCAGCCGTTCTGCACGAAGGCCGTGCAAGCGGAGATCAGGCCCCAGGTCACCATGATCCGCGTGAGCCAGACGCGCGCGCCGACCCGGTGCAGGATGATGTTGCTCGGGATCTCCATCGCCAGGTAGCCGATGAAGAACAGGCCGGCAGCCAGTCCGAACACTTGCTGGCTGATGCCCAGCTCGGCATTCATGCGCAGCGCCGCGGTGCCGATGTTGATGCGGTCGAGGTACGCCATGGTGTACATCAGCATCAGGATCGGGATGATCCGCCGGATCACTTTGCGCTGTACGGACGCGGGAAGGGTTTGAGTCATGTCGGACGCCCAGGAGGAGCTTCGGAGGTTGACGGGCGAGGCCCGCGGTCGGTGTCCGCCGGGCGGGAAGCGCCGCAGCGTTGATCGAATGATCGTTAACGAGAAGATGACTGAAAAGGACAATCTTTCTCATGATCTCGGACATCAAGGGTCCGAACTATTTAGACTCCGGCCTTCGCACCCGAGCACGACCCCATGAACCTGATCGACCTCCGGACGCTGAAGCACTTCGTCTGCGTGGCAGAGAACGAGAGCATCTCGAGGGCGGCACAGCTGCTGCACATCTCGGCCTCGCCGCTGAGCCGCACCATCCTCAACCTCGAGGAAAAAATCGGCTTCGCACTGTTCGATCGCGTCGGCAGGAGCCTGCGGCTCAACAACGCCGGACGCGAACTGCTGCTCAACGCGCGCCAACTCCTGCTCGGCAACGAGCGCCTGATGCTCGACCTGCAGCGCCGGGCCGGCGGCACCGGCGGCACGGTGGTCATCGGCCACATGCCGGGCGCGCTCTACAACGGCATCATCCCGGACACCGCCCAGCGCGTGCAGGCCGCGCACCCCGCGATCCGCTTCCAGTTCGAGGGCGCGCCGGAGAGCGAGCAACTGGAGGAACTGCGCCGGGGACGAATCGATTTCGCGGTGCAGACTCAGGAGCTCACCGATCCCGCGCTGGCTTCGGCGGTCTACAGTTCGGAGCGCTACGTGCTGCTGATGCCACGCGCGCATCCGCTGGTCGCGGCGCCGGAGATCTCGGCGCGCCAGCTGGTCGATGCCGAGTGGGTGGTGACGCCCGAGCGCAGCGGCCCGTCGCTGCGCGCGAAGTTCATGCTGGCCTGCCATCGCCTGGGTTTCGAGCCGCGCGTGGCCTGCGTCGCGGGCGACATCATCTCGGCGCTGGCGCTGGTCGCGAGCGGCTTCGGCTTGTGCGCGGCGCAAGAGAGCCTGGTGCAGTTCTCGGGCGAGAACATCGTGGTGCGCGATCTTCCGCTGCTGGAGATGCGCACCGACTACCGCATCGTCTGGCGCCCCGACGCGCTCGGTCCGGCGGCGCTGCGCTTTCTGGATGCGCTGCTGGAGCGGGCCGACTGAAATTCAGGTCGATTTGCGGTCGGCCAGCAGCACCTTCGGCGCCCCGTGCAGGAAGGACTCGACCCTCATATCGATCAATCGATCAATATTGCGTGGCGCCGCGAGGTCGTAGACCCACTTGCGAACGCCGATGTAGAACACGCTGGAGTGCATGGCCCAGATGAGTTCGACCTCTTCGTCCTCGGCCTCGGCGTTCTCGGGATCGGGAATGTCGTAGGCAAAGCGCAGCTCGCGCGCGATCAGCAGGAAGTGCCGCTCGCGCAGGCGCGCCAGGTAGCGCTGGTTCACGCCGGCGCGGCTGAGGCCGGCATACATGAAGATGCGCACCCATTCGCCGCGCAGCACGAAATGCGCGTAGTCCTTGAGGTAGCGCTTGAGCCGGCTTTCCAGCGAGTGCGTGCGGTCGGCGAGCCACTCCTCCCACTCGGGGTTCCAGCGGCGCACGAAAACCTCGTCGTAGACGCGGTCGACCAGCGCCTCCTTGGTCGGGAAATAGCGGTACAGCAGGGGCTGCGAGACGCCCAGGCGCTGGGCCAGGTCGCGTGTACTGCCCTCGAATCCATGCCTGGCAAAGAAGCTGATGGCCGACTGGACGATCTCGTGCTCGCGGTCTTCGGGCGCGAGGCGGCGGCGCCGCTGCTTGCCGCCGGCGGCGCCTTCTTCGGGAGTCTCGTCAGCCTTGGCGGTGCGGGGGGTCATCGATGGTGTCCGTGGAATGAATCTGGCCGATCGTTTGATTATTAGCGCGCCGGGCTCTCGACACCAGCCGGCCCGGGTAAACCCCGATGTCCCTCTGCCGAACGCCGCTTGATCTCGGAATCTGCTCGAACTATTATTGATCGTCCGATCACTTAACATCCAACCCTCACGAAGAACGGAGACAGCATGACGATCGATCGCAGGAGTTTCATGGCAGCCGCCGCCACCGCCGGCGCCGCCCTGGCGGCCCCTTCGCTGGTGCGCGGCCAGGGCACGGCAGAGCCGCTGCGCCTGGGTTTGCTCACCGCCAAGACCGGGCCTTTCGCTTCCGGCGGACTCGACATGGAGCGCGGGCTGCAGAGCTACCTGGCGGCCAACGACCAGCGGCTGGGCGGCCGCAAGGTCGAGCTGATCGTGGCCGACACCGGCGGCGTGCCGTCGACCGCCCGCAGCAAGACCCAGGAACTGGTCGAGCGCGAACGTGCCCAGGTGCTCATGGGCCCGCTGGCCGCCTTCGAGGCGCTGGCCACCGACGACTACATGCGGGCCCGCAAGATTCCGGTGTTTCCGGTGGCCGCGGCCGAAGACATGACCCAGCGCAAGGCCAACCCCTGGCTGTTCCGCGCCAGTTCGACCTCGGCCCAGTGCGCCCATCCGCTGGCCGACTACTGCGCCAAGAAGCTGAAGTACAAGCGCATGGTGCTGGTGGCCGACGACATCGCCTACGGCCACGAGATGACGGCCGGCTTCCAGCGCGTCTTCGAGGAAGCCGGCGGCAAGGTGGTGCAGAAGCTGTTTCCGCCGCTCACGGCGCCCGACTACGGCAGCTTCCTGGCCCAGCTCAACCGCGACGCGGACGCGGTGTTCCTCGGCTTCGCGGGCTCCAACGGCTTTCGCTTCATCCGGCAGTTCAACGAGTACGGCCTGCGCGGCAAGCTGGCCCTGGTCGGCGGCATGACGGCGCTCGACGAAGCGGTGCTGCGCAACATGGGGGACGAGGCGCTGGGCATCGTCACGGTGAACTGGTATTCCGCCGAGCTCGCGAACCCGGTCAACGCGAAGTTCGCCGGCGCCTTCCGCAAAGCGCACGGCTACGACCCCGGCTTCTACGCCGCCTGCACCCATGTCAGCGCATCGGTGCTCGACGCCGCGCTGGAGCCCTTGAAGGGCCAGGCCTTCGACCGCGAGTCGCTGCGCGCATCGCTGCAGAAGACCAACGCCTTGACGGCGCGCGGACCGGTCAAGTTCGACGCCTGGGGCAACGTGGTCGGCAACGTCTACGTGCGCACGGTCGAGCGCAAGGATGGCCGGCTGGTCAACAGCATCATCGAGACCTACCCGGACGTAAGCCAGTTCTGGACCTACGACCCCAAGAAGTTTCTGGCCGAGCCGGTCTATTCGCGCGACTGGCCGCCCGCCAGGAACCTGGCCGCCTGACGCCCCTACCGGAGCTTCACGGCCCGCGCCGCCTCGGCGCGGCGGGCCCTGTCGTCAAGAACATGCAATTCTGGTTGACTCAGACACTCAACAGCCTGGCCCTCGGCGGCCTGCTGCTGCTGCTCTCATCGGGCTTCGCGCTCATCTTCGGGCTGATGCGCATCGCCAACCTCACGCACGGCGCTCTCTTCATGATCGGGGCCTACGTGGCCGCGAGCGCGGCGCGGGCCGGCTGGGGCTTCGCGGTCGCCGTGGTGCTGGCCGGGCTCGCCACCGCAGTCATCGGCGGGCTTTTCGAGCGCCTCGTGCTGCGCCGGTTGTCGGGCAACGCGCAGGCCCAGGTGCTGGCCACGCTCGGCCTGTCCTTCATCGCCGCCGACCTCTGCCTGGTGCTGTGGGGCGGCGATCCGATCCCGGTCTCGCCGCCGGCTTTCCTGAGCGGTCCGGCATCGCTGTTCGGCTTCAGCTTTCCGAGCTACCGGCTGGCCGTGATCGCGGTGGCGCTGGTGGCCGCCGTCGTGCTGTACCTGCTGCTGGAGCGCACCCGCCTGGGGGCGCGAATTCGCGCCGGTGTCGACGACATGCCGATGGCGCGTGCGGTGGGCATCCGGGCCTCGGCCCTCTTCACCAGCGTGTTCTGCCTGGGCGCGATGCTGGCCGGACTCGGCGGTGCGTTCGGCGGACCGATGCTCTCGGCCTATCCGGGGCTGGACGCCGACATGCTGCCGCTGGCGCTGATCGTGGTGATCCTCGGCGGCATCGGCAGCCTGATGGGCACTTTCATCGCCAGCTTCATCATCGGCTTCGTCTACACCTTCGGCACCGCGCTGGTCCCCGACCTCGCCTACGTGATCCTGTTCCTGCCGATGATCCTGGTGCTGGCCTTCCGGCCCACCGGCCTGCTCGGAGGTGCCCGCGCATGAAGCCGACGATCCATGGCCTGCTGCTGCTCGCGGCCCTGGCGCTGCTGCCGGCGGTGTCAGGCGAGTACTACGTCAACCTGGGCAGCCAGATGCTGATCGCCGTGATCTTCGCCTCCAGCCTGAACCTGCTGGTCGGCTACGCCGGCCTGACCTCGCTGGGCCACGCGGCCTACCTGGGCCTGTCGGCCTACATCGCCGCTTGGCTGGCGCTGCGGCTCGGCCTCGGCCACGCGATGGCCGCGCCGCTCACGCTGCTGGCCACCACAGCCATCGGCGGCGTCTTCGGCTGGATCGCGCTGCGGGCCTCGGGACTCAGCTTCCTGATGCTGACCCTGGCGCTGTCGCAGGTCGTGTGGGGCCTCGCCTACCGCTGGACCTCGGTCACCAACGGCGACAACGGCCTGTCGGGCCTCACGCGGCCGGCTCCCTTCGGCATCGACATGGAGAACAGCAACGCCTACTACTGGTTCGTGCTGTCGATCACGGCGGTGGTGCTGCTGGTCGTCGGGCGGCTCGTGAACTCGCCCTTCGGCGCCTCGCTGCGCGGCACCCGCGACCAGGCGCGCCGCATGAGCTCGCTTGGCTACAACGTCTGGGCGATCCGCTGGTGTGCCTTCGTGGGCGCGAGCTTCGTCGGCGCGGTGGCGGGCCTGCTCTACGTCTACTTCCACAAGTACGTGCATCCGAGCGTGCTGTCGGTCACCGCATCGGCCGAGGTGCTGCTGAGCGTGATCGCGGGCGGTGCCGGCACGCTGGCCGGGCCGGCCGTCGGCGCCGTGCTGGTGGTGCTGCTGAAGAACTATGCGTCGGGCTACATCGAACGATGGAACATGCTGCTGGGCGCCGTGTTCGTCTTCATCGTGCTGGTGATGCCGCACGGCATCGTGCCGGGCGTCCGCACCTTGCTGGCGCGCTGGAAGGGAGGCCGCGCATGACCGCCGCTCTCGAGATCAAGGGACTGCGCAAGTCCTTCGGCGGCATCGCCGTCACGCAGGACGTCTCGCTCACGATGCAGCCCGGCGAGCGGCGTCTTGTCATCGGACCGAACGGCGCCGGCAAGACCACGCTGTTCGGCCTGATCGGTGGCGAGATCCGCCCGGACAGCGGGTCGATCCGCATCTTCGGTGAAGACGTCACGAAGCTGCCGGTGCGCGCCCGCGCACGCAGCGGACTCGCGCGCACCTACCAGATCATCACGCTGTTCCCGAAGGACACGCTGGCGCACAACGTGGTGCTGGGGCTGCTGGCGCTGCTGCCGCTGCGGCTCGATGCGCGCACCGACCTGGCGCGGCACGCGGCGCTGCACGATCGCGCGGTGCAGCTGCTCGACGGCGTCGGGTTGGCCGGCAAGGCGCTGCACCGCGTGTGCGACGTGTCCTATGGCGAACAGCGACGGGTCGAGCTGGCATTGGGCCTGGCGCAGCAGCCGCGCCTGCTGCTGCTCGACGAGCCGCTCGCCGGCCTGTCGCAGGACGAGCGCGTGGTGGTGCAGCGGCTGATCGCCCAGGTGCCGCGCGAGACGGCGATCCTGATGATCGAACACGACATGGACGTGGCGCTCGAATTCGCCGAACAGATCACGGTGCTGCACTATGGGCAGGTGATCGTCGAAGGCGACCGGCGCACCGTCGTCAACCACCCGAGAACGAGGGAGATCTACCTTGGCCACTGATGCATTGAGCGTGAGCGAACTCGACGTCTGCTACGGGCAGAGCCAGGTCGTGCACCGGCTGTCGATGAACCTGCAGGAAGGCCGTGTGCTGGCGCTGCTGGGTCGCAACGGCGCGGGCAAGAGCACCTCGCTCAACACCTTCGCGGGCCTGCATCAGGCGCGCGCCGGCAGCATCCGCCTCGCGGGCCGCCCGGTGGAACGGATGTCGCCCGAAGGCATCGCCCGCGCCGGCATGCGGCTGGTGCCCCAGGGCCGGCGCATCTTCCCGAGCCTGACGGTGCTGGAGAACCTGCAGGTGGCCGAACAGGCGGCGCGGGCGAACGACGACGGCAAGCACGCCTGGAATCTCGATCGCGTCTACGCCACCTTCGGGCGCCTCAAGGAACGCATGCGCCAGCGCGCCGGCACCCTTTCCGGCGGCGAGCAGCAGATGCTCGCGATCGGCCGCGCGCTGATGGGCAACCCGCGCGTCCTGCTGCTCGACGAGCCTTCGGAAGGACTCGCGCCGCTGATCGTCGCGGAGGTGGCGCAGGCCATCAAGACGCTCAAGGCCGACCGGCTCTCGATCGTGCTGGTCGAGCAGAACTTCAACCTTGCGCTCGAAGTGGCAGACGATGTGGTGGTGCTCAACACCGGCCACGTCGTGCACGCCGGCAGCGCCGACGCGGTGCGCGCCGAACCCGACCTCGCGACCCGCCATCTCGGCGTGTTCTAGCCCGGACTCTTCCAATACCCACCCAACGGATTTCACGTGCTCTACACCTGCTCCCCCCACTGCACCGACCCGACCCACCGCCACGCCCCGCCGGCCACGGGCCGCGCGAGATCGGCTTCGCTTTCGATGCCGCGCACGGCCAGCGCGTCGACGCCGGTGCGCGGCGACCGTCCGCCGGTCGTCGACGTCCACTGCCACTACCTGAACCCGGAGGTCGCCAAGGCGGCGAGCGACCTCGATGTCGGCCGCCACGACCCGAGCGTGATCCATGCAAATGCCCTCACGCGCGAGACCAACGTGGCGCAGATGCGGGAGCGTGCGCCGAAGCTGACCGGCGTCGACCAGCGGCTGGACGACATGGACCGCATGGGCATCGACATCCAGGCGATCAGCCCGGCGCCTTTCCAGTTCTTCTATTTCACGCCGCCGGAGCGCGGGGCAGTCCTGGCCCGCCAGGTGAACGAAGGCATCGCGGCGCTGGTGGCGGCCACGCCGCGGCGCTTCGTCGGGCTCGGCTCGGTGCCGCTGCAGAACGCCGAGCTCGCGATCCAGGAGCTCGACCACGCGATCGGCACGCTCGGCCTGCGCGGCATCGAGATCAACACCAACGTCAACGGGCTCGACCTGACCGATGCCAGGCTCGGGCTGGAACCCTTCTTCGCCCGCGCCGACGCGCTCGGTGCGGTGATCTTCCTGCATCCGGTCGGCTTCTCGGAAGGTTCCCGGCTGACCGACCACTACTTCAACAACGTGATCGGCAACCCGTTGGACACGACCGTGGCCGTCAGCCACCTGATCTTCGACGGCGTCGTGGCGCGCCATCCGAACATCAAGTTCATCGCGGCGCATGGCGGCGGCTACGTGGCGCATTACTGGGCACGCATGGACCACGCCTGGCGGGCGCGCAAGGATTGCCGCACGGTGATCGATCGCGCGCCGTCGAGCTATCTCAAGACCTTCTATGTCGATACGATGGTGTTCGACCCCGAGATGCTGCGCCATCTGGTCGATCTCTTCGGTGCCGACCGGGTGCTGCTCGGCACCGACTATCCCTACGACATGGGCGAGGAGCGGCCCCGGGAACTGATCGCCTCGGTGCGCGGCCTGTCGAGCGACGAGGTGGCGCAGATCGAAGGGCTCAACGCCCTGAAGCTGCTCGACATCGCGCCGATGCGCTGACCCGCCAGGAGCCATGACCATGCCCGTCACTTCACCCGCAGCACCCGAATCCCACCTGTTCAGCGCACTCGCGATGGGCGGGATGCACTTCCCCAACCGCATCGTCGTCTCGCCCATGTGCCAGTACTCGGCGCGGGACGGCGTCGCCAACGACTGGCACCTGCAGCACCTCATGCAGCTCGCGATGTCGGGCGCCGGCCTGGTCATGGTCGAAGCCACCGCCGTCGAGGCCCGCGGGCGCATCACGCACGGCTGCCTGGGCCTCTACAGCGACGCCGCGGAGGCCGCGCTGTCGCGCGTGCTGCAGGCCGCACGCGCGGTGGCCGCGCCGGGCACGCGCTTCGGCATCCAGCTCGGCCATGCGGGCCGCAAGGGCTCGGCCCAGGTGCCCTGGGAAGGCGGCGGGCCGCTGAAGGCCGGCGGCGACGGCGGCGCGCCGTGGCGCTGCGTGGCGCCGAGCGCCCTGCCCTTCGCGCCCGACTGGCACACGCCCGAGGCGCTCGACGAAGCCGGCATCGAAGGGCTGGTCGAGGCCTACGTCGACGCCGCGCGGCGCGCCGTGCGCCTGGGCTTCGATGTCATCGAGCTGCACTGCGCGCACGGCTACCTGCTGCACCAGTTCCAGTCGCCGCTATCGAACCGGCGCGACGACGCCTGGGGCGGCGACGCGGCCGGGCGCGACCGGCTGGCGCTGCACATCGCCCGGCGCCTGCACGAGCAGGTGCCCGGCAGCCGGGTGCTCGGTGCCCGCATCACCGGAACCGACTGGGCCGAAGGCGGCCTCGGGGTCGACGACGCGGTGCGCCTGGCCCAGGGCCTCAAGGACATCGGCTTCGGCTACGTCTGCGTGAGCAGCGGCTTCGTGGTGCGCGGCGAGCGCATTCCGTTCGGCCCCGGCTTCCAGGTCGGGCTGGCCGCGCAAGTGCGGCGCCGCAGCGGGATCGCCACCCGCGCCGTCGGCGGCATCAGCGAGCCGGCGCAGGCGGCCGCGATCGTGGCCTCGGGCCAGGCCGATCAGGTCGCCCTGGCGCGCCCCTTCCTGGCCGACCCGCGCTGGGTCTGGCGAGCAGCGGAGACGCTGGGCATCACGCCTTACTACCCCCCGCCGTACCGTCGCGCCGCCGGCCTCCGCAAGCCCGCCATGGCAACGGACGCCTGAGCGCGCGGCCCCATTTCGAGTGCCCATGACTTCCACTTTCGAACTCAAGGTCAACGGCCGCGCGCACCGAGTGCAGGCCGACGAGAACGACCTGCTGCTCTATGTCCTGCGCAACGACCTCGACTGCAAGGGCGTGCGCTTCGGCTGCGGCGCCGGCCATTGCGGCGCCTGCACCGTCTGGATGGACGGCCGCGCGGTCCAGTCCTGCGACATGCCCCTGTGGGGCACCGCCGGCCGCGAGCTCACCACGGTCGAGCAACTGGCGAGCGACCCGGTCGGCACGGTCGTGCTCGACGCCTTCGTCACGCTGCAGGCCGCGCAGTGCGGCTACTGCATCAACGGCATCCTGATGTCGGTGACCGCCCTGCTGCGTCGCACCACCTCGCCGACCGAGGCCGATCTGCACGAGACGATGCACCGGCACCTGTGCCGCTGCGGCGCGCATGCGCGCATCCTGAAGGCGATCGAGGCCGCCGCGGCCCGGCTGCGCGCGGGAGGCCAGCCATGAGTTCCACGCTCTCCACGCCGCCCGCCATCCAGGCCCATCCTCGGCTCGGCCAGTGGCTGCGCATCGGACCCGGGCGCCAGCTCACCGTGTTCACCGGCAAGGTCGAGCTGGGCCAGGGAATCGAGACGGCCCTGGTGCAGATCGCCTGCGACGGCCTCGGCCTGACGCCGGCGCATGTGGTGCTGGTCGCCGGCCACACCGACCGCTCGCCCGACGAGGGCTACACCGCAGGCAGCCTCTCGGTGCAGTACGGCGGCGCGGCGCTGCGCTGGGCCTGCGCGCACGCCTGGTCGCTGTTCGTTGCGCTGGCCGCGCGCCGGCTGGATGTCTCGCCGTCGGACCTGCAAGTCGATGCCGGTTGCTTCAGCGACGCCGGCGGCACGCGCCGCACCGACTACTGGGAGCTCGCCGCCGAGATCGATCTCGACGTCGCCATCGTCCCGGCCCCCGCCAGCATCCGTCACGCGCCCGAGCCCTACGTGGGGCGATCGCTGCCGCGCGTGGATCTCCGGGCCAAGCTCACCGGCGCCGGCTATCTGCAGGACCTGGTCATTCCCGGCATGCAGCACGTGCGGATGCTGCGCGGGCGGCATCCCTCGCAGCGGCTGGCGGCGGTGCCCCTCGCCGAACTGCGGGCGCTGCCGGGTGTGTCGCAGGTGGTGCAGAGCGGCCGCTTCCTGGCCCTCGTGGGCCCGCACGAAGGCGCACTGGTGCGCGCGCTGCCCAAGGCCCGCAAGCTGCTCGACTTCGATGCCATGCCCGATCCCCATGCGGGTCAGGACACCGTCACGCTGCTGCAGGGCCTGCCCGCCAGCACGCGCCGCGTGCACGAGGGCGGCACGCCCGGCACGGGGCTGCAGGCCTACAGCGCCACCTACTCCCGCCCCTACCTGGCGCACGCGTCCATCGGCCCGGCCTGCGCGCTGGCCGATCCTCGCGGCATGCAGCTGCGCGTCTGGTCCCATACGCAGGGCGTCTATCCGCTGCGCGACCAGATCGCCGCGGCGCTGGGACGCGAGGCCGCGACGGTAGAGGTCATCCATGCGCCAGGCGCAGGGTGCTACGGCCACAACGGCGCCGACGATGCCGCCTTCGATGCCGCCTTCGTCGCCACCCGCATCGGGCAGCCGGTGCGCGTGCAGTGGATGCGCGAGGACGAGATGTCGATGTCACCGTTCGGTTCGGCCAGCGTGGTGCAGCTCACGGCCGGCCTCGACGACGCCGGCCGCATCGGCGGCTGGGCCATGTCCCTGTGGAGCCACACCCACATGAACCGGCCCGGCTGGGGCGACGGCATCAACCTGCTCGGCGCCTGGGAGATCGATCCGCCGCTGCCGCGGCCAACGCCGCGCGACCTGCCGCTGCCGATGGGCGGCGGCGACCGCAACGCGATCGCGCTGTACGACCTGCCCCACCAGCAGGTCGACTACCACTTCATCCCCGACTCGCCGGTGCGCGTGTCGGCGCTGCGCTCGCTCGGCTCCTACGCCAACCTGTATGCGATCGAAAGCTTCATGGACGAGCTGGCGCAGTGGGCCGGCTGCGACCCGGTCGAATTCCGCCTGCGCCACCTCGGCGACCCCCGTGCGCGTGCGGTGCTGGAGGCCGCCGCCGAGATGGCCGGCTGGCGCCGGCGCGGCGAAAGCGGCAGCGGCAGCGGCCTGGGCATCGCCGTCGGCCGCTACAAGAACCAGGCCGCGTACTGCGCCATCGCCATGCAGGTCAGCGTCGAGGAGAAGGTCCGGGTCGAGAAGGCCTGGGCCGTGGTCGATGCCGGCGCGGTGGTCAATCCCGATGGCCTGGTGAACCAGATCGAGGGCGGCCTGCTGCAGTCGCTCAGCTGGACACTGAAGGAAAGCGTGACCTGGGACCACAGCGGCATCACGTCCGGGGACTGGGAGCACTACCCGATCCTGGGCTTCGACGAGATCCCCGAGATCGCCGTGCGCGTGATCGAACGGCCGGGCGAGCCCAGCCTGGGCGCCGGCGAGGCCGCCGCCGGGCCGGCCGCCGCGGCGGTCGCCAACGCCGTCGCCCATGCTCTCGACTTGCGCGCGCGCCAGTTGCCGCTGTCGGCCGAACGGCTGGCGCAGTTGATCAACGCGGGCTGAGCGCCCGCCTTCCGAACCCGATTCGAATCCAACGTCCAAGGACCTCGTCATGGCCATCCACACCCTTGCCCACTACTCGGTGCGCACCACCCGGCTCGAGGCTTCGCGCCACTTCTATGTCGACGTGCTCGGCCTGCGCGAAGGCTTCCGGCCACCGTTCGACTTCCCCGGCCTCTGGCTCTACAAGGGCGACGACGAAGCCCAGTTCGGCGTCGTCCACATCATCGGCATCGACCCCGACGCGCCGCAGGGCCTGGTCGAGTACCTTGGCGACAAGAGCGAGGCATCGCTGCACGGCAGCGCCGCGATCGACCACCTGGCCTTCCTGGCGACCGACCTGCCCGACATGCGCCGGCGGCTGCGGCAGGCCGGCCTGGCTTTTCGCGAACGCACGGTGCCGAGCATCGGCCTGCACCAGCTGTTCGTCGAAGACCCGTCCGGCGTGACGATCGAGCTCAACTACCCGGCCGAAGAAGCCCGGCAACACGGAGCCCACGCATGAACGCGCCGCAGAGCGCAAGGCCCGAGCGCAAGGCGCTGGTCATCGGCGGCTCGCTGGGCGGCTTGTTCGCTGCAAACCTGCTGCTGCGCGCCGGCTGGGACGTCCATGTGCACGAGCGGGTGGCCGACGAACTGGAAAGCCGCGGCGCCGGCGTCGTGACGCATCCCGAGCTGATGGAAGTGCTGAGCGCCGCGGGCGTCGACGTGACCGACAGCATCGGCGTCGAGGTCCGCGAGCGCATCACCTTGGCACGCGATGGCCAGGTCGAGGACTCGCGCCCCCTGCCGCAGCTGCTCACCGCCTGGGGCCGCCTGTACCAGGTGCTGCGCCGCGCCTTCCCGTCGGAGCGCTATCACAACGGCCGGCAGCTGGTCTCCTTCGAACAGGACGCCGCCGGTGTGCGCGCGACCTTCGCCGATGGCGACGTGGTGGCCGCCGATCTGCTGGTGGCGGCCGATGGCCTGCGCTCCACCGTGCGCCAGCTGCTGCAGCCCGAGACCCGGCCGCGCTATGCCGGCTACCTTGCATGGCGGGGACTGGTCGAGGAAGCGAGCCTCTCGCCACGCGCGCTGGCCGAGCTCTTTCCGTACTTCGCCTTCGGCCTGCCGCCGCGCGAACAGATGATCGCCTACCCGGTGGCGGGACAGGGCAACAGCGTGGCGCCCGGCAAGCGCCGCTACAACTTCGTCTGGTACCGGCCGGCCGACCAGGACACGACGCTGCGCGAGATGCTGACCGATGCGACCGGCAAGACCTGGCCCGACGGCATCCCGCCGCCGCTGATCCGGCCCGAGGTGCTGGCCGCCGCGCGCCAAGCGGCGCACGAGGTTCTGGCGCCGCAGTTCGCGGAGGTGGTGCAGAAGACGCCCAACCTGTTCTTCCAGCCGATCTTCGATCTCGAGAGCTCGGCGCTGGCCTTCGGCCGGGTGGCGCTGCTGGGCGACGCGGCCTTCGTTGCCCGGCCGCATTGCGGGATGGGCGTCACCAAGGCCGGCAGCGATGCCGCGGCGCTGGTTCGTGCGCTCGCGGAAACGCCCGATGTGCCGTCCGCGCTGCAGGCCTACGAGGCCTCGCGCCTCGCCGCCGGCAGCTTCATCGTCAACCACGCCCGCGCGCTGGGTGCCTACATGCAGGCGCAGATCAGCACGCCGGCCGAACGCGAGATGGCCGAGCGCTACCGGAGCACCGAGGCCGTGATGCGCGAAACCGCCGTTCCGCCCGTGCCGCACTGAGCTCGCTTTCTTCATGCACCCAGCCATGTCTTCATCGCCCCGTGTTCGCGTTCGCAACGCCCGACGACTTGCAGCCCTGCTCGCTCTGGCCACCGCCTGCATCCTGGGCGCGCCCGCGGCGGCGCAGCCGGCCTGGCCCAGCCGCCCGATCACCGTCGTGATCGGCTATCCCCCCGGCGGCAGCGTCGATGCCGTAGGCCGCGCCGTTGTCGAGACGCTCGGCAAGAAACTCGGCGCGACCGTCGTCGTCGACAACGCCGGCGGCGCCGCGGGCGCCATCGGTGTGCAGAAGGTGGTCAACGCGGCGCCCGACGGCCACACGCTGATCTTCGGATCGAGCAGCGAATTCGTCGCCACCCGTTTCCTCAATCCGACCCAGAAGTACGACGCCGCCAGGGACCTGACGCCGGTCGGCTACGTCGGCGCCATTCCGCTGGTGCTGGTCGCATCGACGCAGAGCGGCGTCACTTCGCTCGCGCAGTTCGTGTCGGTCGCCCGCCAGAAGCCCGGCCAGTTGAGCTACGGCACCTCGGGCATCGGATCGATGCTGCATTTCTCGGGCGAGCTCGTGAAGAAGCAGGCCGGACTGTCGATCACCCACGTCCCCTACCGCGGTGCCGGCAACATCGGCAGCGACCTTGCGGGCGGTGCGATCGAGTTCGCATTCCTCGGGCCGGGCGCGGCCAAGCCCTTCATCGATGGCGGGCGCATCGTCCCGATCGCGGTGACCAGTGCCCAGCGCATCGCGCTGATGCCGGATGTGCCGGCGCTGGGCGAGCATCCGGCCCTCAAGGGCTACGACCTGGTGGCCTGGTACGCGCTGATGGCGCCGCGCGGGTTGGCGCCCGACCCGCGGGCCAGGCTGCAGCGCGCGCTGCGCGAGACGCTGCAGGACGCAATGGTGCGACAGAAGCTCGAGCGCATCGGGGTGGTGGTCGGCCGCGGCGACGAGAACCTGCCCCAGCTGATGGCCAGGGACGCCGTGGAATACAAGCGCATCGTCGACTTCGCAGGCATGAGGGAGTAGCGCGCGGCATCGGTGCGTGCCCGGCATCTTGCATCTGTAAGACATCCGCCCGCCGCGTGAAATCCGCCGGAAACGCCGGCCATCGACAGTCGAGGCGTCGCACAGGTCGCGGCACACAAGGAGCAACGATGACGCCTCGCCACCTCGCACCGCACGCCCACCAGCCCCTCGCTGCCGGGTCTTCCACATGACCGCGCCGGAACGCCCGCGCGCGATCATCGCCGGCGGATCGCTCAGCGGCCTGTTCGCGGCGACCACCCTGCGCGCCGTCGGCTGGGATGTGGCGGTCTTCGAGCGCTCGCCGGACGCGCTCGACAGCCGCGGCGGCGGCATCGTGCTGCAGCCCGATGTACTGGCTGCCTTTCGCTTTGCCGGCGTCGGGCATACCGACGCGCTGGGCGTCCGATCGGGCGACCGCATCTACCTGGACGCGGAGGACGAGGTGATCCACCGCACCTGGATGCCGCAGACCCAGACCTCCTGGAACATGCTCTACGGCGCCATGCGAAAGGCGCTGCCGGCCAGCTGCGTCCATGCGGGGGAACGGCTGGTGAGCTTCAAGCAGACGGGCGAGCGCGTGACGGTACTGTTCGCGAGCGGCCGGATGGAAAGAGGCGACCTGCTGATCGGCGCCGACGGCGCGGGCTCCACCGTGCGCAGCCAGCTGCTGCCCGGAACCAGGCCCTCCTATGCGGGCTACGTCGCCTGGCGAGGCCTGGTTCCGGAGGCGGCGTTGGGCGGGGCTGCTGCCGCGAGGCTCGGCAGCGCCTTCGTGTTCCAGCAAGGACGCGACCATCTCCTGCTCGAGTACCGCGTTCCCGGCGAAGACGGGTCCGTGGCCGAGGGCGCCCGACGCTGGAACTGGGTGTGGTACCGCAAGGTGCCCGCCGGCGCGCCGCTGGCGGAGCTGCTGACTGATCGCAACGGCGTGGCGCACGCGTTTTCCTTGCCACCCGGAGCAGCGAGGGATGCGCCGATCGCCGCCCTGCGACACGATGCGCGGCAACTGCTGGCGCCGAGCCTGCGCGAACTGGTGCTCGCCACCGAAGCGCCCTTCGTTCAAGCCATCCTCGACCTGGCGGTCCCGCGCATGGTGTTCGGGCGCACCGTGCTGATCGGCGATGCCGCCTTCGTGCCACGCCCGCACACCGCAGGCAGCACGGCGAAAGCGGCAGCCGACGCGCTGGCGCTCGCGAAGGCCCTGGCGCCGGGCCGGGGCCTCGACACCCGCCTGGCGGCCTGGGGGGCAGAACAGCTGAACGCCGGTGCCCGGATGGGCGAACGGGGCATTTCGATGGGCAACGAGATCATGGGCATCGCATGATGCGGCTCATGGTCGTCGACGACGGCTCCACCCGCATCTTTCCACTTCACGAGGACATCGACATGACCAGGCAATGCACCCACGCCGCAAGCATCCGCCACGTGCTGCCCAGCGCCAAGGGCTGCGAGGAATGCCTCAAGACCGGCAGCACCTGGGTCCATCTCCGGCTGTGCCGGACCTGCGGCCACGTGGGCTGCTGCGACGAGTCGCCCAACCGCCATGCGCGCGCGCACTTCCATGCGACATCGCACCCGGTCATCGAAGGCTACGACCCGCCGGAAGGCTGGGGCTGGTGCTACGTCGACCGTGTCGGGCTCGACCTCGGCGACGACACCACCCCGCAGGTGGGGCCGATTCCCCGGTACGTCTGACGATTCAGGCCCGGCCGAGGGCGCGAGCAGCATGGCCGCCGCGACCGCCTGGACCGGCGCATGGCCGGGATCGGCGTGCCAGGCGGCTGCACGGGATGGGAGGGGGTGTTCATGGCGAGGGGTTCCTTGGTCGTGGAGCCTCGATGCTCGGTCGGCCGCATTTCGCGCTTCGCATCAGATGCCGGTGCGGACATTTCAACTGCAACACGGCCGCCGGCCCTGAAACGACCTGGCAACTCGCCCGCCGCACAGTTCATCCATGGACACCGGCAGCGCATCGGCCGGCGGTTCATCTCCAACCCCGATGCAATCCAAAGAGGCCGCTTTCATGACCACCACGCTCGAATCCACACTCGCCCGCCGCCAGGCGCCCTTGCGAACCCCGACGACCCTCGGCGCCGAGGCCCGGCGCGACATCGGCGCCGGCCTCGCCGCCCTGCTGGCGGACAGCTTCGCGCTCTACCTGAAGACCAAGAACTTCCACTGGCATATGTCCGGCCCGCACTTTCGCGACTACCACCTGATGCTCGACGAGCAGGCGGACCAGATCTTCGCCCTCACCGATCCGCTCGCCGAGCGCGCCCGCAAGCTCGGCGGCAGCACCCTGCGCTCGATCGGCGACATCTCGCGCCACCAGCGCTTGTCCGACAACGATGCGCCCTTCGTCACGCCGGGCGACATGCTGGCCGAGCTGCGCGAGGACAACCTGCGCCTGGTCGACTACATGCGCGCCACCCATGCGCTGTGCGACGAGCACGGCGACGTCGCCACCGCGAGCCTGCTGGAAAACTGGATCGACGAGGCCGAGCGGCGCGCCTGGTTCCTGTTCGAGACCGGCCGCGCGTCCTGAGGCAATTCAAGGAGACCCCTGATGTTCAATCGACGCAACTTTTCAGCCCTGCTGGCAGGCGCGGGCGCCGCGCTGCTCGCCGCGCCTTCGATGGCACGGACGAGCGCCAGTCCCGCAGCGCAGCGCAACGCTGCATCTGTGCGAGTGCGCAACGTGGTCCTGGTCCACGGCGCCTATGCCGACGGCTCCTGCTGGACCGAGGTGATCTCTCGCCTTCAAGGGGCAGGCCTGCGCGCGACTGCGGTGCAGAACCCGCTGACATCGCTCGACGACGACGTCCAGGCCACGCGCCGCATTCTCGACCTGCAGGACGGCCCGACCGTGCTGGTCGGGCATTCATGGGCCGGCATGGTCATCAGCGAAGCGGGAGTCCACGACAAGGTGTCGGGGCTGGTCTATGTCTCGGCCCGGGCACCCGATGCCGGCGAGGACTTCGGCGCATTGGCCGCCAAGTTTCCCAAGCCCCCTGCCAGTGCGGGCATGGTGACTTCGGGTGGCTTCGCGCAGTTGAGCGAAGAGGCCTTCCTGCGCGACTTCGCGGGCGACATCGACCCGCTCAGGGCACGCGTGCTCTACGCCGTGCAGGGCCGGGTGGCATCGACCTTGTTCAACGGAAGAACCACCGTGGCCGCCTGGCGCACAAAGCCATCCTGGTACCAGGTCTCCAGCAACGACCGCACGATCGACCCGGATCTCGAGCGCTTCCTGGCCAGGCGAATGAGCGCCACCACCATCGAATTGCCGTCGAGCCACCTGGCCCTCATCTCGCATCCCGACGAGATCACCAGCCTGATCATCGACGCTGCCGCGGGTAGTTGAAGCAGCGCAGGGCGGGCGACCACGCTCAGTGCAGTACCTGCACCTGCGGCTCGAACACGTAGCCGGCGCCGCGCTCGGTGCGGATCATCTTCGGCGCCGAGGCATCGACCTCGATCTTGCGCCGCAGCCGCAGGATCTGGACGTCGATCGAGCGGTCGTACACCTCGGCGCCGTGCAGCCGCGACAGCTCCAGCAACTGGTCGCGCGTCAGCACGCGCTGCGGCTGCTCGCACAACGCCAGCAGCAGGTTGAACTCGCCGTTGCTGAGCTCGACGCGCTGCCCCTCGGGCGAGGTCAGCCGGCGCGCCAGCAGGTTGAGCTCCCAGCCCGCGAAGCGATAGGCCCGACGCTTGGTGCTGCGCCCCAGGGGCGCGGCGTCGGTCCGGGACTGGTAGCGCCGCAGCACCGCCCGGATCCGCGCCAGCATCTCGCGGTTGCTGAAAGGCTTGGTGACGTAGTCGTCGGCGGCGATCTCCAGCCCCATCACCCGGTCGGCCTCATCCTGCTTGCCGGTGACGATGATGACCGGCACCTCGCTGGTGTCGCGCAGGCCGCGGGCCAGCTGCATGCCGTCCTCGCCGCCCAGCCGCAGGTCGAGCATGACCAGGTCGATCACGCTGTCCTGCAGCACCGCGTTCATCTCGGCGCCGGTCGCCACGGCGGTGACCTGGAAGTCGTTCTCCGACAGGTAGGCCGACAGCAGCTCTCGCAGAGCCGGATCGTCATCGACGACGAGGATGTGGGGGGAGGCTGTGTTCATGTCGTTCGAAGCGTAATTCAATTGATCCTACGCAGGCCTACGGGTCGATTACAAATGAAATCTCCGGCCCCGGATCTGACATTGCCCCGGCACCGGCATCGGCGCCAATCGGTCCCAGGGGGTGCCACGACATCCCGGCAACGGACAGGACTGAATTCATGTCGAAGATCATGGTTATCGAGGAAGATAGCGCGATGCGCATGCTGATCTCCGAATGGCTGGCCGGCGAGGGACACGAGGTCCGCTCGCCGCCGCGGCACGACCCCGCTCCCGACGACCAGGTCGAACTGGTCATCCTCGACCTGCCGCACCCACGGGCGCCGGGGCCAGGGACGGCCGCGGCGCTGCAGGCCGTGCATGCGGCCTATCCGCATGCGTCCGTGATCGGTATCTCGACCCGGCTCGGCCGCAGCCTGGGGCGCGATTCGGACATCGCCCAGTCACTGGGCGTCAGCCGGCTGCTGGCCAAGCCTTGCTCTCGAGAAGAACTGCTCGGCGCCGTGGCGGCCGCCCTCTAGCCGCATGACGTCGGGCGAGCGCCTGAGGCAGCGGATCATTGCAGCGGGCGTGGTCCTGGTCGCGGCCTTCGCCGGCTCGGCGATCTACGATGGCTGGCGGCTGCACCAGCAGATCACGATCGCGAACGAGCGCGAACTCGGCAACCTGGCCAAGGCACTGGCCGAACAAGGCGCCAGAACCCTGCAGGCCGTCGACGTCCTGCTGCGCGACACCGGCGAATGGTGGGAGACCACCGGCCGCGACCTGCCTGCGGACGCCGTCGCCACGGCGCTGGCGTCGCGCGTGGTCGGGGTGTCGCAAGTCAGCGTGCTGACCCTGGTCGACGCCCAGGGCATGCAGCGCCACCGGTCGCGGGTCACCGGCGAGGCGCTGGCCGATGTCTCCGATCGGCCGTACTTCCAAAGCCAGCGCGAGGGCTCGGCGGGCGGTCTCTTCATCAACGAACCCGTGGTCACGCGGACCGATCGGCAACCGGCGCTGGTGGTGTCGCGGCGACTGAACACGCAGGGCGGCATCTTCGACGGCGTGGTCACCGCCATCGTCACGCTGCAGGAGATTCAGGCCGCCTATTCGGCGATCGATCTGGGCGAAGGCGGCGCGCTGATCCTGACACTCGACGACGGCACGCTGGTGGTGCGGCAACCCGAAGCGACCGGAATGGACGCCAATCGGCGCTACCCCGAGCTGACGGCCTTCAAGGGCGCGCCGCTGATCGACCGCTCGGTCAGTCCGGTCGACGGCCGGGCCAAGCTGGTCGCGGCGGTGGGCGTCGGCAAGCGGCCGCTGACCCTGACCCTCACCCGCGACGAAGACCACGCCTTGCGTCCCTGGCACGACGAGATGCGCAGCGCCATCATCCGCACGCTGCTGCTCACGGCGCTGGTGGTGCTGACCATCGCCGGCCTGCTGCGCCAGTTGCGGCGGCTCGAGGCCGGCGAAGCCGAGAAGGCCGCGCTCCAGGCCCGGCTCCAGAAGGCCCAGCGGCTGGAGTCGCTCGGCACCCTGGCCGGCGGCATCGCCCACGACTTCAACAACATCCTCGGCGCGATCCTCGGTTTCGGCGAGATGGCCCAGCAGCACGCTGCGCCCGGCAGCGACATGCGGCGCTACATCGACCGCGTGATGCAGGGCGGCGCACGGGCCCGCGTGCTGGTGCGCCGCATCCTGGACTTCAGCCGCAGCGGGGTCGCGGAGCGCGTCCCGGTCCCGATCCAGGCCGTGGTCGAGGAAGCCCTCGCGATGCTGCGTCCCACCCTGCCCGAGGCGATCGGCATCGATGCCCGGCTGGAGGCCGGCACCGCAGCCGTGCTGGGAGACGGCACCCAGTTGCACCAGGTGGTCATGAATCTGTGCACCAACGCCGCCCAGGCGATTGGCGATGCCGGCCGGATCGAGGTGCGGCTCGAACGAATGCAATCCGAGGCGGCCCGACCTGCGCTGCACGGCGAACGCCCGGCCGGACCCTGCGTTCGGCTGACGGTCTCGGACACCGGGCACGGCATGTCGGCCGACGTCCTCCAGCGCGCCTTCGATCCTTTCTTCACGACCAAGAAAGTCGGCGAAGGCACCGGGCTGGGGCTCTCGATGGTGCACGGCATCGTGGCCGATCTGGGCGGCGCGATCGACATCGCGACCGAGCTCGGCCGCGGCACGCAGGTCACGGTCTGGCTGCCGGTGTCGGGCGAATCCGAAGCGCCGCCGCTGCGGCCGGAGCCGACCTGGCCGCGCGGCGCCGGCCAGGTCGTGATGGTGGTCGACGACGAGCGTCCGCTGGTCGAGCTGGCCGAGGAGCTGCTGGCCGAGCTGGGCTACGAGCCGGTCGGCTTCGACTCGAGCGAACGCGCACTGGAGGCCTTCGAGGCCGACCCGCAACGATTCGACGCCGTGCTCACCGACGAAATGCTGCCGGGCCTGCCGGGCAGCGAACTCGCCAGGCGGCTGCTTGCGCTGCGCCCCGGTTTGCCGGTGATCCTGGTCAGCGGCAATGTTGGCGCGGCACTGGAGCAACGTGCGCGCGATGCCGGCGTGGTCGCCCTCCTTCGCAAGCCGCTCGGCCTGCAGGAACTGGCCGAAACGCTGGCGCGGACGCTCGGTTGCAGGTGATGCACGACGCGCAAGGACGAGGTCAGCGCCGACGCCGGGCCGGCGCGCCACGAAGCGCAGTCGCGCGTCGCGGAGGTGCACATCGAGGAAGCCACGTGCTGCAGGCCCCTACTCCGCGGCGATCCGATTGTCCTTGACCACCTTGGCCCAGGCCCGGGCGTCCTCGTCGAGGAAGCGCTGGAAGGCCTCCGGCGGCTCGCCTACCGGCGTCAGGCCATAGCCCTTCAGCTTGGCCCGGAAATCGGCGCCGGAGACGATGCGCTGGGACTGCGCCAGCAAGGCCTCCAGCACCTGCGGCGGCGTTCCCCTGGGCGCGAAGATGCCGTGCCACGAGTCCCCCACGAAGCCCGGGAACGCCTCGGCGATCGCCGGCACGTCGGGCAGGGCCTCGATGCGCTGCGGGCTCGTGACGCCCAGCGCGCGCACCTTGCCCGCCTTCACCTGCGGAATGGCGCCCGTGCTGGCGTCGAGTGCGATATCGACGCGCTGCGCGATCACGTCCGGCAGGAAGTAGTCCTTGTAGGGCACGTGCGTCATCGAGAGGCCGGCCTGGTTGAGCCACCGGGCCATCGCCACGTGGGTGCCCTGCCCGATGCCGGCGCTCGCATACGTCATCGCGTCGGGCCGGGCCTTGGCCTCGCGCACCAGGTCCTGCAGCGACCGGATCCTGGACTCGTTGGAGATGACCAGCACATAGGGGACGGACAGGATCCGCGTCACAGGCACGAAGTCCTCGGCCTTGTACGGCAGCTTCTTGTAGACGTAGGGGTTGATGGAGAAGGTGTTGTTCACGGTCCAGAGCAGCGTGTAGCCGTCGGCGGGCGCATTGGCCGCGGCCTGCGCCGCGATGATGGTGCTGGCGCCGGACCGGTTCTCCACCACCACCGGCTGGCCGGTGGCCCGCGCGAACTCGTCACCCCAAAGCCGCGCGATCACGTCGGGTGACGTGCCGGCGGGAAACGGGACGATGAGCTTCACGGGGCGCGAGGGGTACGGCGCCTGGGCGCGCGCGGCGCCCGTGACGGCAGCCATCCACACGCCTGCCATGCCGATCGCGGTGCGTCGCGAGATCCTGGTCGATGTCATCTCTTGCCTCTTTGCTTGTCTCTGTTGCGAAATCGTGGAACGGTGCACGGCATTCAGGCCTTCAGGTCGAGCCGCCGCACCAGCGGCGGGAAGTCCGCCATGTCCTGTCGGATGGTGGCCTCGAGCGCCGTGGGCGCACCGCCGATCAGCTCCCAGCCGTTGACCTGCGCCCGCGCCTTCATCTGCGTGTCGGCGAGCGCCATGTCGAGCGCCTTGTTCAGGCGCGCGATCACCGGTGCCGGAGTCGCCCGCGGCACCGCCAGCCCGATCCAGAACGAAGGGTCGAAGCGCGGGAAGCCGGATTCGGCCAGCGTGGGCACCTCGGCCATGGAACTCAGGCGGCGCGATCCGGTCTGCGCCAGAGGCACGAGGGTGCCGCCCTTCAGGCCCGCCTGCGCCGAGGAGAAGTCCAGCAGCGCCAGCTGCACCTCGCCGCCCATCAGCCCGGTGATCAGCGGCCCCGATCCCTTGTAGGGGACGTGGACCAGGTCGATGCCGGCCAGCACCTTGAACTGCTCGATGGCGATGTGGTTGGTCGCGCCGATGCCCGCACTGCCGTAGAACAGCTTGCCGGGCTGCGCCTTGGCCTGCGCGGTGAACTCGCGCAGCGTGCGCCAGGGCGACTTGGCCGGCGTCGCCAGGATGCCGACGGCGCGCAAGGCCAGGCCCACCGGCGCCAGGTCACGAACCGGATCCACCTGCGCGCCCTGCTGCACCAGCGGCGCAACGATGTGGTTCGAACGCGAGGTCACCAGCACCGTGTAACCGTCGGGCGGCGCATTCGCGACCACCGCCGTGCCGATCAAACCCGAGGCGCCTGGGCGGTTGTCGATCACCAGCGGCTGGCCCAGCTCGGCGCGCATCGATTCGGCGAGGAAACGGGCGACGATGTCCGAGGGACCGCCGGGCGGATTGGGCACGAGCAGCTTGATGGGACGCTGGGGGAAGGCATCGGCCGCCCACGCGCTTCGGGTGGCGGCCAGGGGCCCGAGCGCCGCGAGGGCGGCGGCCACGAAAGTTCTGCGATTCGTCATTCGGTGGTCTCCGTGGGGGATGGCGTCGAAACGGCCGTTGTCGCGTGCATCGCGGTGTGTCCGCCGAGGGTCTCGGCGACCCAGTCTGCGATCCAGGCGCCCGCGTTGGCCGAGTTGTCGAAGCTCGAGTGCTGCACGCCACCCTCGCGCTCGGTGAACACCTTCAGCTCGCGCGCGGGACTGTTGACCAGCTGGTCGTAGGTGCGCTGCGCCCAGTGCAGCGGAATCTGCGAATCCTTCTGGCCGTGCGTCACGAGGAAAGGCACGCGGATCCGCTCCACCACGCCATCGAGATGGACGCGCTCGGCGATGCGCAGGAACTCTTCCTGGTCCTTCGCGCCCCAGACCCAGCGTACGTGTTCCCAGTAGTGAGGAACCGGCAGGCTGCCTTCGCGCGCGAGCCGCTGGCGCTGCACGTCGCGCCAGTCATGGTTGGCGCCCCACACCACGCCGCAGGCGAAGCGCGGCTCGAAGGCGACGGCGCGCGGGCAGAAATAGCCCCCGAGCGACACGCCCTCCAGGCCGATGCGGCGCGGGTCGATGTCCGCGCGCCGCTCGAGCCAGTCGACGACCGGCGCCGCCCAGCGTTCCGACTCGACCAGCGCCGTCAGGCCATGCAGGCGCAGGGCCTCGCCCGATCCCGGCTGGTCTATGACGAGCGAGGCGACCCCGCGCTGCGCCAGCCAGCGGGGCAGGCCGACGCGGTACTTCATCTCCTTGGTCGAGTCGAGCCCGTTGACCTGGACCAGCACCGGGGCGCGGCTGCCGGGCGGCAGGCCCTCGGCGCGCACGTAGAGGCCGGCGATGTGCGCCTCGCCATACGGAATCTCGACCCGCTCGCAGTTCTCGCCCGCGAGCCGCACGCCGCGTGCGAAGGTCTCCAGGAAGCGGCGGTAGAGCGCCGCGCGCCCTGGCGCACGGTGGGCCTGCAGCCGCTCCGCGGTGATCAGGTAGGTGGCGGCCCGTCCCAGCTTGTCGCCCGCCGAGATCAGGCGTCCCCTGGCCTCGTCCTCGCGCGCGAGCTCGGCGAGCCGGTCGGCCATGCGTTCCCAGCTCTCGCGGAAGGCGAGCGAGGCGGCTGCATCGGGTTGGCGGGCGGCCTCCTGCAGCGGCGCGCACATCACCTCGATCTCGCCGATGCGCGCGCCCATCTCGATCGCCAGGTCGACCGAGAGATTCCAGACGTAGTGGGTGGGAAAGTACTTGAACATGTGTCTCCTGTTTTTGTGTCAGGCCCACGCCGGGCCGTCGGCGGCTGGGTCGCGGAAGCCAGGGTCGAGCGCGCGGCGCCGTCTTCGAGCGCGGGATAGCGGCCGAAGACGGCCTCGACCGCCGCCTGTGGCGCGTAGCGCACGAGCCGCTCGCCCTCGACGCCATGGACCTGCGAGAGCGTTCGCACGACCTGCGCGATCGACAGCCGCAGCACCGGCAGCGGCCATGCGCGACCCCGGGCCTCACGGTCCTCCACCGCCATGGCTGCGGCGTGCACCAGGTTCTGCGCGCAGCGGCGGGCCGGCATCCACCACGCCGTCGCATCGGGACCAGTGGCGCCACCGGGCACCGCGGCGAGGTGAAAGCAGAGGTCCGGCGCGAGTGCCGCGATGCGCTGCCGAACCTCCGGGCCCGCGAGCTCGCCTTCGATCGCGAGGACGCCGCCCTGGCCCTGCCGCAGCCGGTGGTCCAGGCCGACCAGCGTCTCGATCGCACGGCCCCCGACCCTTCCTTCGGACTGCAGCAGCCCCACCAGCTGCGCACCGATGAAGCCCCCCGCGCCGGTCACGAGCACCTTCATCCGTCAGTCCTCGAAGATGGCCACGGCCCGTGTCCAGCCAGCGGAGGCGCCGCGGATCTTGTGCGGGAAGCAGCAGACGGTGAAGCCGTCGCCCGGCAGGGCTTCGAGGTTGTGCAGCTTCTCGAGGTGGCAGTAGCCGATGTCGCGGCCGGCCTTGTGCCCTTCCCAGATCAGCGATGTGTCGCCGGTCTCGGCGATGCGCCGGGCCGTGTAGGCGAACGGGGCGTCCCAGCTCCACGCGTCGGTGCCGGTCAGGCGCACGCCGCGCTCGAGCAGGTACATCGTGGCCTCGTAGCCCATGCCGCAGCCGGCCGAGACATAGTCGCCGTGGCCGTAGCGCTCGCCGGCGCGCGTGTTGACGACCACGATGTCCATCGGGCGAAGCGCATGGCCGATGCGCTGCAGCTCGGCCTCGACATCCTTCGCGGTCGCGACATAGCCGTCGGGAAAGCTTCGGAAGTCGAGCTTCACGCCCGGCCTGAAGCACCAGTCGAGCGGCACCTGGTCGATGGTGATCGACGGCCGGCTGCCGCCCAGCTTGGCGTCCTGGGTCGAGTGAAAATGGTAGGGCGCATCGAGGTGCGTGCCGTTGTGCGTGGACAGGCTCACCCACTCCGCGGCCGCCGCTTCGCCGTCCGGATAGTCCTCGGCCCTGGTGCCGGGGATCATCTGCATGAACTCGGGCAGCGTGTCACCGTGCTTCTGGTAGGTGATCCTCGGCGCCAGCGGCGGCGGGTCCGAGAGCACATCGTTCTCGAGATAGATCGACAGGTCGACAAAGCGCGGCATGGCGGTCTCCCCTCAGGCCTGCGCCGGCGGCGCCTGCACGATGCGCTGGTCGATCGCGCCGAAGACCGGCCGGTCGTTCCAGCGCGCCTCCATGCGGACGCGGTCGCCGAAACGCATGAACGGCGTCGCGCTCGCCCCTTGCTCGATCAGCTCGATCGCGCGACGCTCGGCGATGCAGGCCGAGCCCTTTGCGCCGCCTGCGTTGGAGACGGTGCCCGAGCCGATGAGGGTGCCGGCCGACAGGCGCCGCGTGACGGCTGCGTGCGCGATGAGTTCATCGAAGCCGAAGTTCATCTCGCGCCCGTTGGGCTCGCCGAACCAGCGACCGTTGTAGTCGACCGCGAGGTCCAGGTGCACACGCGAATCCTTCCAGGCATCGCCGATCTCGTCCGGCGTCACCGCCACCGGCGCGAAGCTGGACGAAGGCTTGGCCTGGAAGAAGCCGAAGCCGGTGCGCATCTCGCGCGGCCCGAAGGCACGCAGGCTGACGTCGTTGATCTGGACCAGCAGCAGGATGCGGCTGCGGGCCGCGGTGGCCGAGCAGCCCATCGGCACGCTGTCGACGACGACACCGAACTCGCCCTCGAAGTCGATGCCATGGGCGACGTCGGGCAGCGGGAGGTCGTCGTGCGGCCCGAGCAGGTCGTCGGAGCCGCCTTGGTACATCAGGGGCACCTTGTCGCTGTCCGGGATGGGATCGATGTTGAAGGCCTTCTCCATCAGGCGGCCATGGTTCAGGAAGGCCGAGCCATCGCACCACTGGGGCGCGCGCGGCAATGGTGCTGCGGCGGCCGCGGGATCGAAGTCGAAGGCGCCCGCGGCGGTGCCGGCGTTCAGGGCCTCGTAGCGTGCCGCCAGGTGCGGCGCGGTGTCGCTCCAGCGCTCGATCGCATCGAGCATCGACGGCGCGATGTCGTCCGCGGCGACGGCGCGCTGCAGATCGCGCGAGACCACGACCAGGCGGCCGTCCTTGCGGCCATTCTTGAGGGTGGCGAGTTTCATGCGGGTATCTCTTCGTTCCAATGGACGGGAGCCAGCCCCGCCACCGGCGAGCGAAAGCTGGGCAGGGTCGTGCCGCGCAGGCTGCCGAGGTAGACGGTCCGGAGGTCCGGGCCGCCGAAGGTCAGGCTGGCCATCCACGGCGCGAGGCTTCCGCGGGCGGCGGCCATGATCTCGGGCGTCAGCGTGCGGGACTCGTAGTGGGCGTCGAGCGCGCGCGTCGCCTCCGGGTTGCCGTCGTCGAGCAAGGTCAGCAAGTTCCCCTCGGGCGTGATCGCCACCAGCCGGTCGCTCATCACCAGGGTGACCCAGAGGTTGCCGAAGGCGTCGAAGGCAAAGCCGTCGGGAAAGCCCGGCAGGCGGTCCGGGCCGTAGGTCTCGCGTGCGCCAAGCTCGCCGTCATCGCGCACCTTGAGCCGCGAGATGCGGCGGGCGTTGCTTTCCACCACATAGAGCCACGCCTCGTCGGCGTCCATGCGGACCTCGTTGGTGCCCTCGAGGCCGTCGGCCACGATGCGCACGCCGCGCTCGTCGACGCACGCGATGTAACCGTCGCGCGCGCGGGCGTTGATCGAATCGGTCCAGGGCTGCATGCGGGTCGTGACGGTCAGCCAGAGGCGGCCGCGCCGGTCCCTCAGCACGAAGTTGGCCTTGCCGATCGGCTGGCCGTCGATGCGGTCGAAGAGGCGGCGCACCTTGCCTTCCCGGCTCATGACCTCGACCGAATCGCTGCCCCAGTTGGCGATGAGGATGTCGCCGTCGGGCAGGAACGCGAGGCCGTTGGGCAGCGATCCCTGGCTCAGCACGTAGCGCTTGCCGAAGTCCGCCGCCGCGTCGTCATCTGGCGCGGCCGGCGCGACGAGCCGCTGGCTGCCGTCGGGCGCGATGCGCATCACGCCGCCGCGCGCATCCGCGGCCCAGAGGGTGCCATCGCGCTCGGCCAGCACGCACTCGGGGCGCTGGAGCCCGTGGCCGACGTGGCGGATCGCAGCCCGATCGACCTGCCAGCCTAGAAGAGGATTGTTCTTGGTCATGCTGCTTCGCAAAAGTGCGCGCAGCATAGGCGCGACACCCGGGTTCGCACCAACCGAATCTTCCGATGGCAGGCATCGCGCGGGCGGATACCTCGCACTGGCCTAAGATCTCCGGGATCCCGAGGAGACTCCCCGCATGCGCTCTCAACGCATCGACCTGAACCTGCTGATCGCGCTCGACGCCCTGCTCAGCGAAAGCAACGTGACGCGCGCGGCCGAGCGCGTGCACCTCACGCAGTCCGCGATGAGCGGCGTGCTGGCGCGCCTGCGCGACTACTTCGAGGACCCCCTGCTGGTGCCGATGGGCCGGAGCATGCAACTGACGCCGCGGGCGGAAAGCCTGGCCGAACCAGTGCGCAGGATCCTGCTGCAGGTGGATGCCACGCTGGGCGTGAAGCCCGAGTTCGAACCGGCGACGGCCGAGCGGCATTTCCGAGTCATCGCTTCCGACTATGTGACCCAGGTGCTGCTCGCCGAGGTGCTGCGCCGCATCGCGCAGATGGCGCCGCGCCTGAGCTTCGATGTGCGGCCGACCCACAGCGAAATGGCGCAGGACCTGGACCAGGGCCGCGCCGATTTCCTGGTCACGCCCGCGCACCTGACACTGCCGGAGCACCCGCAGGCCATCCTCTTCGACGACACCTACCACGTCATCGCCTGCCAGCAGAATGCCGACCTGCGTGACGGCTTGACGCTCGAACAGTACAGGTCGCTCGGCCACGTCGTGTACCAGGCCGAGCAGGGGGACAACCCGTGGTTCGAGCAGTGGTATGCCAACCAGCACGGCAACACGCGGCGTGTCGAGGTGGTGGCGCACGGCTTCCTGCTGATCCCGCGCTTCGTCGTCGGTACGCGCCGCATCGCAACCGTCCAGACAAGGCTGGCAAAGCAATTTGTCCAGTCGATGCCGCTGGCCCTGTTCGAGCCGCCGCTCGAGACGCCTCGGTTGACCGAGGTCCTGCAATGGCACCGCTATCGCGAGGACGATCCGGGTGTGCGCTGGGTTCGAGAGCAGATCGTCGCGCTGGCCGAGGTCATGCCCGCGATCTGAAGCGATACGACCGAGCGCACACCCACGCAGCGGGCGCTCAGCCGCGCGCGCGTGCCGCGTTTCTCAGGTCGCGGATCTGGTCGTGGTTGCGCTGCGCACCATCGGCCTGCCGCTGAACGACGACGCGCACATCGGCCGGCAGGCTCTGCTTCAGGGCCTTCCGATAGCGGGCCACCGCGCTGTCCTCGCCGCGCTCGCAGGACTCGAGAATCGACAGCTCGTTGTCTGCACCGACGCTTCCCTTGACTTGCACCCAACCCCGATGCATCGCACCGGCCGCGGTGCCTCCAGACGCCGGTTCGCCGCCGTAGGCACGCACGAGTTGCACCAACTCCTCGCCCGCCTGCCGGCAGCCTTCGGCGCGGCTGGCGAAGAGCTGCTTGGCTGCTGCGCTCTCGACTTGCTCGGCACAGGTCTTGAATCCGTATTCGCCGTCGCGCGCGTTCTCCAGCAGGTCGTTCAGGATGTCGACCACGTCGTCGTTCGACAGGTCTTCGTGGCTCACGATGTCGCTGCCATTGGCCTGCTTCGCGTAGTAGACCTCGTCGGCGCGCTCCCAGGCGGCCCGGGTCGCCGGCCGGGCATCCGCCCATGCGAGGTCCGACGCGCCACGCCTGGTTTCCCATTCGGACGCGAGCAGCGGCTCTGCGGTTTCGAAATCGGTGCCGCGGGTGCTGCGGCCGGACCAGCCCATCTCGTAGGCCGGCGCGTAGTCGTCGTAGCTTCGGTCCACAGCCACGTAGGGCTGGCGGCCGTGGTTCTCCCGCCAATACGCATCCTCGGCGGTCGGGTTGACGCCTTCGGCCGCGGCCTTGCCGCCCAGCCCGCCGACGACGGCACCGGCCACCAGGCCCACCACCGTCCCGATCGGACCTGCGAGCGAGCCGGCTGCTGCGCCGGCCAGGCCGCCGCCCGCCGCGCCAAGGCCGGTGCCCACGGGATGGGCGCCGGGTGCGCCGGTGATCGGGTCTCGATTGGGAACGCCATTGCCGAGTTGGCCGTCATCTGTTGCCATGTCATCTCCTTGTATTGCCCGCATCGGGCAGGGTTGGGAGCGCTCCGTCGAAGCGCTTCGAGGAGCACCGTAGGCAGGCGGCGGGCGCTTGCAGGTCATCGCAAGCGTGGAGTGGTTGTCAGCCAAGACCTCGACGACCCGCGCGCGCTAGGCGCCGCACTCGACGATGGAGAACTCGACGCGCCGGTCGAGGGCGTTCACCACGTCGTCGGTGCCGCTGCCGACCAGGTTGTGGCGCGAGCCCTGGCCCTCGGCCCGCGTCCGGTCGGCCAGCTGGGCGGATTCCGCGACCAGCCGTTGCCTGATGTACTGCGCGCGCCGCAGCGACAGCGAATCGTTCACCTCTTCGGGCCCGGTCTTGCTCGAGTGGCCGATGATGGCCATGCAGACCCGGGAGCTGCCGCCCTGCCTGGCGATCTGTCGCAGCCACATGCGGTATGCGCTCGTGACCTTGGGGTCCGACCAGAAGGCGGTCGTGCCGGGGTTGAAGAGAAACTTCACCCCGAGCTGGTTGTGCGCGATCCCGTAGGCCGCCACGCGTCCGAATGCGTCCTCGGCCTCCGCCGACTGCCCGAGCTTGAGGGTCGTGAGGTAGATGCCGTTGAGCACCCGGATCTGGTCACCGCCCGGTGTCGCCGAGGCACGGCGGTACTGGGCGAGCGCCTCGCGGTACTGACCCGCGTTGTAGAGCTGGTTGGCGTCGTGGATCACGGTGCCGGTCGCCATGTGCGCGAGATAGACCGCATCGGCCTTCTCGCCGCGGGCCGCGCGGCTGGTCCGCACCAGGCCCTCGACAACCTCGTCCTTCAACAGCACTGGACTGTCGCGGTCGTAAGCCAGCGGAGTCATGTCGACATCGTTCGTCCGCGCCAGCGTGGAGGCCTGGGCGGCCACGGTGCTGTCCTTCAGGTCCACCAGGGCGAGGCTGATGCGCAGGCCGGCGTCTTCGCGCGCCAGCGTGCCGGCAAGAAGGTACTGGGCACGCGGAAGGTTCGCTGCCTTGAATGCGAGCGTCTCGATCTGCTTGAAGTTCACGGCCGCGTGGGCAGCGATGCCGCGGTCCAGACGCTGCGTACCGGCGGTCTGCTGGCCGCTTCCGGCGTCGAGCGTCGGATCGAGCACGATGACCTGCTTGTTCGGCTGCGCCGGTCCGAATGGCAGCAAGCCCTGGCTGGGCCCGGCCTGCTTCAGCAGGGCATCGGTCACCGTGGCGACCGCCTGGTCGAAGGGTTGTGGCGGGTCGCTGCGTTGTGGCGTGGCGCAACCGGTCAGGCCGATCGATAGGAAGGCGCCGAAGAGCAGACGGAGGAAATGTTCATGGAAATTCGCGCGGCGGTCTATTTGCATCGGGACTTCAGAAATGCAGCTTCTTCGGGATTGAGTGGTTCCAGAGAAGACTTCAAAACGAGATCGCTGCATCTAGGTGGTCGGCCCGACGGGGTGTAGGACGCAGCAGTGGGCTGGTCCTCGGAAACTGTGCGGTTTTTCTCGGAATCCCTGATCGTGTCCGCGGCCCCCCGGGTGGACAGGGCCGGCGCAGCCTTGCGCGTTGCGGCACGCGCCGGCGGTTGCGGGTCTGGCGTCGCGGCCGGCGCATCGACGACCGGGACGGGTGCCGGCGTGGAAGGCGCGACCGGATCTACCGGCCCCCGCTCGATGACAACAGGGACTTCAGAAGGAACTGGCCCGGCAACGTTGGACGCCCGCCCGCCCAACCACAAGGCTCCTCCGGCGGCGGCGCACACCAGGAGCGAGATCAGCGCGTGCCGTGTGGAAGGGCGGCGCGAGGCGCCCTGCTTCGGCTCGGCATCGAGGAGCGCCTGGAACTCGGCCACATCCTGCGGCCTCGACTCCGGGCGAACCGCCAGTGCCGCATCGATGGCATGCAGAAAGGCAGGGCTGTAGCGTCCTGCATGGGTCAGCGCGAGCGGCTGCACCGGATCCTTGACCACCCGCACCACCGAGGCGATCGGCGGCCGGCCGGTGATGGCGTAGTGAAGCACGCCCGCCAGCGCATAGAGATCGGTCCAGGCGCCTTGCAGCATGGTTCCGCCGTACTGCTCGACCGGCGCGAAGCCCGGTTTGAGCATCGTGGTCAGCACCTGTGTCCGGTCGTTGATCACATGGCGCGCGGCGCCGAAGTCGAGCAGCAGCGGACCGGCGGCGGTGAGGAGGATGTTGTCGGGCGAGATGTCCCGGTGATAGCACTGCTCTCGATGCATCACGCTCAGCGCGTCGAGCAGCGGGTGAAGCCATTCGCGCAACAGCGATTCGGGTGGTCGCGTTCCAAGTTGCGCCAGCGCCGTCTTGAGGGTCGGGCCTTCGTAGTACGGCATCGCCATGTAGGCCGTGCCGTTGGCCGCCCAGTATCGGAGCACCTTCACGAGCGCCGGGTGATCGAAGCGGGCGAGCAGCCGTGCTTCATTGATGAAGCTCTTCAAGCCTGCGGCGAAGGTCTCGCGGTGCTGCTCGGACCGCATCGACACCTCGAGCGACACGGCGCCGCGCACCGCCAGCGAGGACGGCATGTATTCCTTGATCGCCACATGGCGCTCGAGCGCGAGATCCCAGGCCAGGTAGACGATGCCGAATCCGCCTTCGCCGATCTGACGCAGGATCCGGAACCCCTCGATCTCGGTGCCCTCGGGCAGCGCATGGATCGCGCCCAGGTAGCCGGCATGTGAATCGTTGGGCGCGCTGTCGGCCGCATTGGCGGGTCTGATGTAGGGAACGGTCTTCTCTGCCGCCATCGATTGGGTTTTCATTGAGGAGTCTCGACCGTGGCGCAAGACCGCGCACCGTGTCCACGAGTCTGGCACGGCATGACGCCATCCATGCGTGCATATCGCACGAATGAGTCGAAGTTCGGGGCTCCTTTGGGCGCGCGGCGGCGACGAATGGCGCCGTGTAGGACTGGTCCGACCCGCGCTGCAGCTTTCAACCGAAAACTTCCGCGTGCCTGCGGCCGCATATTCCACATCCCACCAGCAGACTCTCAGGCGACACATGTTTTCTCGATTTCTCGCCCATTGGGGCTGCGCGTTTCGTTCATGGATGGACCGCCTGTCTTCTTCAAGCGCGCCCGCCTCGACGCCGGCGCAGGCTCCCCGCACTGGTCAGGAGGTCGAGCCGCCCCAGGCCGGTGCCGCTGCCGGCAACATGCGCTCGCTCGAAGAACTCAGGACCGATCTCGCGCGCCTGCGCGCTTCGTCGAAGGAGCGGCACGCGGCCGCCCCGATCAGGCGGCAGCAGTCCTTCGACGACGAGGTCTTCGCCAACTTCGTCGCGCCAGTGGCACCCACGCCGGACCCGGCAGGCCAGGAGGACTACACCAGGACCGTGTACGTGCCTCGCAAGCCGAGCCCGGCGAAATGATCGCTGCCCGCTACTGACGCCCCTTCGCGGCCCTTCCGCCTGCAAGCACGCGTCGTCCGGACCGACGCGCACTGACGAAGGCCGCGCACCCCGTTCGCGTGCGCTTTGCGCGCCAATGCAAGCATGCCGTCAGAAGCCGCGCTTCCCGCGAAGGCAGCCGTCAGCTGGAGTTGCACAGACATGCTCACCATCGACCAAAAAGAAGCCATCCTGCGCAGGGCAGGCACGACCGTTCCGGATTTCCCGCCGGTTCGTCCGACGCCCGTGCTGCCCCGCAGGCGGGACGGACCCTCGGCGCGGCGCCAGGCCATCGAGGAATGGTCCGACGCCGTGGCGGCACTGTACGTCGAGCACATCGCGGCCCGGGGCGACAAGAAGTAGCAGGAACCGAGGTCACGCGGCCTTGCGCGTCGCTTTCGCGGGGGCCTTGGCCGCCGTCTTGGCGCGGGTCCGGGCCTTGGACTTCTTCGCCGGCTCCGACCTGGGAGCGCTCTTGGCGCCCTTCAGACTGCGCTGCAGCAGCGCCGTGAGGTCGATCACGTTCGCGTTCTCCTGAGCGGGCTCTTCTTCGGGCTGAATCACCGTCTCCGTGTCGCCCGCCTTGACCTTCTTGTCGACGATCTTCATCACCTCGTGCTTGAACTCGTCCTTGAAGTCCTGCGGTTCCCACCGACCGGTCATCTCGCCGACAAGTTGCTCGGCCATCTTCATCTCGGCCGGAGTGAGCTTCGCGCCCTTGACGCCCTCGGCGGGCAGGTCGAGCCCCGCAAGCGATTTCACCTCGTCGCCCGAGCGCAGGAGGTTCAGCACCAGCGCAGCGCCAGAGGGCACGAGCACGGCGAGGTGCTGCCTGGTGGCGATGACCACCTTGGCCAGTCCCACCTTGCCGGTCTTCACGAGCGTCTCGCGCAACAGCGCATACACTTTTTGCCCCTTGTTGATCGGGGCAACGTAGTACGGGCGTTCGAGATACACGAAAGGAATCTCGTTCGCCTCGATGAAGCGCTGAATCTCGATGGTCTGCATCGTGCGGGGGTATGCGGCTGCGATCTCTTCGGGCGAGATGACCACGTACTTGCCGTCCTCGTACTCGACCCCTTTGACGATGTTCTCCTTGGCGATCTCCTTGCCCGTCTTCTTGTTGATGCGCCTGTAACCCACCGGGTCCATGCTGCGCTTGTCGAGCCAGTCGAAGTCCACGCCCTGCTCGGTCGTCGCCGTGTGGAGTCCGACCGGGATGTGCACCAAGCCGAAGCTGATGGCGCCCTTCCAGAGTGTTCTGCTGCCAGTGGCCATGGTGGTCGTCCTTGTCATGCAATCGCTGATCGCCAGTCTGGCCCCCAGGTGGACGAAGCCGCGTAGGCGCTTGGCGGCTGTTCCTGTCAACCTTGGCAACCGACTCAGGCACATCGGCCTCCCGCTCGGTAGCTCCGTCAAGAACCTGCGGCCAAATCCTACGTGCGCCATCCTGGCCGGGCCGCACGGTACCTTTCCCCGCAACCCAACCGGAGCCATAGATGCCCACCACCAAACGCGCCGAACCCGATGCATGCTCGCTGCTGGATGCCGACCATCGCAAGGTGAAGAAGATGTTCAAGGCCTACGAGGAACTCACCAAGTCGAAGGCCGCTGGCGCACCACAAAAGAAGCGCGAACTCGCCAATGAAATTTGCATGGAGCTGACAGTCCATGCCCAGATCGAAGAAGAAATCTTCTACCCTGCTCTTCGCGAAGCCATCAAGGAGACCGACCTGCTCGACGAGGCCGAGGTGGAGCATGCCAGCGCCAAGGACCTGATCGCCCAGATCGAGGAGGCTGCGGATGTCGATGACATGTTCGATGCCAAGGTCATCGTGCTCGGCGAGTACATCGACCACCATGTCAAGGAGGAACGCAATGAAATGTTTGTCAAGGCCCGAGCAGCACGCGGCCTTGACCTGGTGGCCCTGCGCGAGCAGCTGGAGATCCGCAAGGAAGAGCTCATGTCTGAGCTCGCAGGATCGACCGCCTGAGACGAGGCGAAAGGGAGTGGGGCGATTGGCCCGGGCCAACGCCCTTCCAGCCTCAGCGACCTGCCCGGACGCGCCGTGCGCGCGTCCGCCGATGCGACCTGAAGAATCGGAGCATTTCTTCGCTGGCGGCAGGGCCGAGTGGATCGGCGCAGGATCCGGCCTTGTCGCCTCCGGACCATGCATGACCCGCTTCATGCAGCGTCCAGTGCTCGCCGCACACGCAGCCGTCCGTGCCGAGATAGTCGACACGTGTGACGCGCCGGCCGTCGGAACCGAGTTGCTCCACAGACTTGCTCGCGCAGCCCCTTCCAACGGATGCCTCGATGACCTGCACCCCGTTCAACGGACTGACCACCATATCCTTGTCGCCGTGAAAGACGATCGTCGGGACCCGGCTCGGCGCAACGTCGGCGCGCGCGTTGCCCCGCATCGCAGCCAGGCCCGAGGAGAGATCGCGCGCCGCGCGCGCAGGCAGGCCCGAGTGAACGCCGACCGCGGCGAAGACATCAGGAAACAGTTCACCAAGCAAGGCCGCCATGGCGCCGCCAGCGGACAGGCCCGCGACGTAGATGCGATCGGGATCGATCTGCCGGTCCCGCGCGACTTCCAGCGTCAGCGCAGCGATTCGGGCGGGCTCGCCACTGGCGCGTGTCTGATGGGCAACATCGAACCAGTTCCAGCAGCGATGCGCGTTCTGGCGCGGACTCTGGGCAGGATAGAGAACGACGAAACCGTCTCGCTCGGCGGCAGTGTTCATCGCCGTTCCGGCGGCGAAGTCTTCCGGGTCCTGCCCCGCGCCATGGAGCATCACCACCATGGGCGCTCCGGTTCGGGGAGCGCTGGCCGGGACGAAGAGGCCATGGCCATCCTGCCGCTCGGTCATCGGAGAAAAGACGGACGTCCCCCCGGGCGCGGGTGCGATGAACGACGCGCCCAACTCGAAGGCCGAGTCGAACCAGGCAACGAAGGGATTGAACGCCAGGAAATCTCTTTGCATGGAAGCCATCGGGCCAGATGCGCGGCGGCGCCCGGTGATCTCATGTCGCCGACACGGGTAGGCGCATGCGCCGCGGCGTGCCTCGACGAAGGACCGGCCATCCAGGATGCCGAAGGCGCCTCATGATCGAACCCGTCGAACCCCGGATGCATGCGGATGCGGAGGGCGTCGTGCACATCGGCTGCGCCGGCTGGAGCCTGCCCGGCGCTGTCCGCGACCGTTTCGACGCAGCCGAATCACAGCTGGCGCGCTATGCCACCCGCTTCAATGCCGTCGAGATCAACAGCTCGTTCCACAGGCCGCACCGCCGACAGACCTACGAGCGCTGGTCGTCCAGCACGCCCGCCACCTTTGCTTTCAGCGTGAAGGTTCCCAAGACTGTCACCCACGACTCGCGACTGGCCTCCGCCGCACTGCCGCTCTTCGAAGCATTTCTCGATGAAGCGCAAGGGCTGGGCGCGAAGCTGCGATGGCTGCTCGTGCAGCTGCCGCCCAGCCTCGCCTTCGAAGCACGGCTTGTCGATCGTTTCGCGAGCCGGATGCGCCGACGATTCGACGGCGCGGTCGCGGTCGAGCCACGCCACGCAAGCTGGTTCACGCCCGAGGCGGACGCCCTGCTGGCGAGATTCGAGTTCGCGCGCGTGCTGGCCGACCCCGTTCGCCACGATCCGGGCGTCGCCCCTGGCGGATGGCACGAAACCATCTATCTCCGGCTTCATGGCTCGCCCCGGGTGTACTGGTCCCGATACGACGATGCCCTGCTGGCAGCGCTCGCGTTGCGCCTGCGCGAGGCCGCGAGCGCCGCCAGGCACTGCTGGTGTATCTTCGACAACACCGCCGGTGGCGCGGCGGTGGGGGACGCGCTTCGGCTCAAAGCCGCCTTGGAGCAGCCTCCGAATCCGGCTCTTTCTTGAACAGCCCCAGCAGGCTGCCAGCAGATTCGCATCATGAACAAACCCCAAGTCGGCGATTTGGACGCACGTCGGGATTCTTTCGTCCGTGTGCGCGGCGCGCGTGAACACAATTTGAAGAGCGTGGACGTCGACGTGCCGCGAGATGCGCTGGTCGTGTTCAGCGGCGTATCCGGCTCGGGAAAATCCTCCCTCGCCTTCGGGACGCTCTATGCGGAAGCGCAGCGGCGCTACCTCGAATCGGTAGCGCCCTACGCGCGCCGCTTGATCGACCAGGCCGGCGCGCCGGACTTCGATTCGATCACGGGACTGCCACCAGCCGTGGCATTGCAGCAGCAACGCGGCACACCCGGCAGCCGCTCGTCCGTCGGCAGCGTGACGACGATCTCCAGTTCGCTGCGCATGCTCTATTCCCGAGCCGGCACCTATCCGCCGCGCCAGCCGATGCTGTTCGCGGAAGATTTCTCGCCCAACACGGTGCAGGGCGCGTGCCCCACCTGTCACGGACTCGGTCTGACCTACGAGGTGACGGAACGCTCGATGGTGCCGGACGACTCGCTCACCATCCGCCAGCGCGCCGTCGCCGCATGGCCGCCGGCATGGCATGGGCAGAACCTGCGCGACATCCTCGTGACGCTGGGCCACGACGTCGACACGCCGTGGCGTGACCTGCCCAAGAAGGTGCGCAACTGGATCCTGTTCACCGAGGAACAGCCAACCGTTCCCGTCTACGCCGGCTTCACGCCGGCCGAGACTCGGGCCGCATTGCGCAGCAGGATGGAGCCGAGCTACCAGGGCACGTTCACCGGCGCGCGCAGGTACGTGCTCCACACCTTTGCGACCACCCGCAGCGAACTCATGAAGAAGCGCGTGGCGCGCTTCATGGCGCCCAGCATTTGTCCGGACTGCAAAGGGCGGCGACTGAAGCGCGAGTCGCTGTCCGTGACCTTTGCCGGCCACGACATCGGCGCGCTGTCGGCCATGCCCCTCGCGGACCTGGCGCGAGTGCTGGAGCCCGCAGCAAGCGGCTTCTTCTCGAAAGCCACCGATGCGACGGTCCTGACCCGTGCCGCAGCCAGGCGCGACACGGCCAGGCGCGTGGCGGCCGGCGGGTCGGCCCATCTTGCCGCCCCCGATGTGCGCCGGACGCCGGCCCTTTCGGAAGAAAAGAGAATCGCGGCCCAACGTATCGCCCACGACGTCCTCGAACGTGTCGCCACGCTGCTCGACCTCGGGCTCGGCTATCTCTCGCTCGACCGCATCGCGCCGACGCTGTCACCCGGGGAGCTCCAGAGATTGCGGCTGGCCACCCAGATCCGTTCCAACCTCTTCGGCGTGGTCTACGTCCTCGACGAGCCGTCCGCCGGCTTGCACCCGGCCGACGGCGAAGCCCTACTGGCCGCACTGGTCCGCCTCAAGAGCGCCGGGAACTCGCTGTTCGTCGTGGAGCACGATCTCGGCATCATGCGGCGCGCGGACTGGATCGTCGATGTCGGGCCCGACGCCGGAGAACATGGGGGCCGGATCCTGTTCAGCGGCCCGCCCGAAGGCCTGCGCGCGATCGAGGGGTCGCACACGGCGCGCTACCTGTTCGAAACCGACGCGTTGCCGGCCCGAAGGCCGCGAGAGCCGCACGGCTGGCTCGCGCTTTCGCATGTGAGCTGCAACAACCTGGACCACCTCGAAGTCGAGTTCCCGCTCGGTGTTCTCACGGGGGTCACTGGTGTCTCGGGCTCCGGCAAGTCGAGCCTGGTCACGCGCGCGCTGACGGAAATCATTTCGACGCACCTGGGTCACGAGCTGCCGCAGGACGACGACGAAGCCGGCCTCGAATCGACAACCAAGGACCGGGTCAGGGGCCATATCGCCAGCGGCGCGGAATCGCTGCGGCGGCTGGTGCACGTCGACCAGAAGCCGATCGGCCGCACGCCACGGTCGAACCTCGCGACCTATACGGGACTCTTCGATCATGTTCGCAAGCTGTTCGCCGCGACCCCCGCGGCGCGGGCGCGGCGATTCGACGCCGGCCGCTTCTCGTTCAACGTGGCCAAGGGGCGCTGCGACACCTGCGAGGGCGAGGGCTTCGTCAGCGTCGAACTGCTGTTCATGCCCAGCGTTTACGCGCCCTGCCCGACTTGCCACGGCGCACGCTACAACGAGAAGACGCTGGCCATCCGCTGGCGCGGGAAAAACATCGCCGACGTGCTCGGGATGACCGTCGACGAGGCCGTCCGGTTCTTCGACGGCGAGCCCGTGGTCGAACGCCCGCTGCTGTTCCTGCAGGCCATCGGCCTCGGGTACCTGCGCCTGGGCCAGCCCGCCACGGAGCTCTCGGGCGGCGAGGCCCAACGCATCAAGCTCGCCGCCGAACTGCAGCGCGCCCAACGCGGCAACGGGCTCTATGTGCTCGACGAGCCCACCACCGGACTTCACCCCGCCGATGTCGACAAGCTCATGGTGCAACTCAACGGCCTGGTCGACGCGGGCAACACGGTGGTCCTGGTCGAGCACGACATGCGCGTGGTGGCGGGATGCGATTGGGTCATCGACATGGGACCGGGTGCCGGTCACGAAGGCGGACGCATCGTGGTGTCCGGGACGCCGGCAGGCGTGGCGGCTGCGGCGGGAAGCCTCACGGGGCGCTACCTCGCGTCCTTGGTGGGCGCCCGGTCGATCCACGCGCCGAGATTGCCCTGATCGGCGCTTTTGGCGGTGCACCGATGCGACGGTGGGGCGCGCGCCTACGTTGTTGGCAACAAGCTGCCGACACGCGTACTTCCAAGGCGCCATGAAGCTCATGGCTTCGTGACGGGAACCTGGAAAGGAGAGTGCCGTGCCCCCAGAACTGACAGAGACGCCGGACGACTCGCTGGGCTCGATGCCGACGACCAATACGTCGGCGTACGCCAGCCGTTCCGTCCTCTTTACCGCCTTCGACCGCTTCGCTTCGCGGGTCACCCGATGGGCCGGGTCGCCTGTGGCGTTTGCGCTTGCCCTGGCCTCCGTCGTTGTCTGGGCCGCGGTCGGGCACTTGTTCGACTACTCGGAGAACTGGCAGCTCGTCATCAACACGGGCACCACCATCGTCACGTTCCTGATGGTGTTCATGATTCAGCAAAGCCAGAACAAGGACAGCATCGCATTGCACCTGAAGCTCAACGAGCTCCTGGCGGCGAGCAAGCAGGCGAGCAATCGCATGATCGGCATCGAAGACCTGGACGAACAGGACTTGCGGGAGGTCGCGGAGTTCTACGTTCGCCTGGCCGCTCGTGCCAAGGATGGTGGAAGAGGAAAGGAAACGCATTCCATCGATGAAGAAGGAATGCCTACCGATCGTCGCGCTGGCGCGCATCACCCGCGAACTGCCCCAGCCGAGGGTCTTGTCGAGACGTCTTGAGCCTGCCGGAAGGGCCCTGGGCACGCGGCCGACTGCGCCGCTATTGAGGCAGTCGAAATAGCTTTTTGCGCTTCATCGCCTTGTCGATCGGCAGTGGATTTCCTAGAGTCGGCTGGTCTGTTCGCGAAGCAATCTCGCTCGACGACAGGCCCGCAGATGAATGACCCTGGTCCGCTGCCTTCATGCGACAGGAGGCGACGTGTTCCAACTTGGCGTGATCAACAGCTGGCATGGTGTGGGCATGTGGATGGTCTTCAACATGGCCGCTGCCCTGATGCTCGGGTGGTTTGTCGGCTACGAGCGCTATTTCAGCGGGCGCGCCGCGGGCAGCCAGGTCTATTGCCTGGTCTGCGCCACCTCCTGCGCGGTCACCTTGCTGGCCGGCTACCCGACGATGTGGTACTGGGGGAGCGAGACCATCCCGATCGCGGCCGATCCGACGAAGGTCATCGGCGCCGTCCTCACGGGCATCGGGTTTCTGGGCGCGGGCCTGATTGTCAAGAGCGGTCACAACGTGCGTGGACTGACGACCGCGGCATCCATCTGGGGTTCTTCTGCGATCGGCATCCTGGTGGGGGTGGGGTTCTACGTGCCGGCCATTGGATTGACGGCGCTGTTCGTGATCTGCACGGCCGTCGTGCCGCGGATCGAGCAGCGCCTGCCCGCCCACGCGGCGATGACAGGGACATTTCGATTCAGCAAGGGACACAAACCGAGTCCCGAGGAGGTCCATCACTTCCTGGTCAAGCGCGGACTTCAGATCCCTCCCGAGAGCGTCGCCATCAGTTTCGACGGCACCCAATTCGAAATCCAGTGCCTGATCTTCGCGAGCTCGAGCGCGCGAACCAGCGCCCTGAGCACCATAGGGGACGAGCTGTCCCAACTCGCGCATGTCGAGGGATTCACCTTGACGCACTCGAGCCGGGCATGAACGCTCGCGATCCCGGCGTCGCGACACCGATCGGGGAGCGAAGCGGCGCCGCCGCTACCGTGCAAGCCGCGAGAAATCAGGCGCCCGCTTCTGCGCAAATGCGGCGAACGCTTCATGCGCCTCGGGGCTCTTGAGCCGCTCGGTGAACTGTGCGGTTTCCTTTTCCATCTGCGCCGCTGCGGTGGCTTCTGCATGGCGCATCAGGCCTTTCGTGGCCATCAAGGATCCGGCAGCCTGCCTGGCCAGCGCCTGCGCAATTTGCCGAGCCTCCTCATGAAGCTCCGCCGTCGGCACCACCTGGTTGGCGATGCCCCAGGCCAGGGCTTGCGCAGCGGAAATGGGCTTGCCCAGCGCAAACATCTGGAATGCGCGAACGTGCCCGATGCGAGCAGGAAGGAGCAAGCTCGACCCAGCCTCCGGCACGAGGGCAAGGTTGACGAACGGCGTGGACAGAAGGGCATCCTCGGCGAGCAGAACGAGATCGCAGTGGAGCAGCAGGGTCGTCCCCACGCCCACGGCGCGTCCGTTCACCGCGGCCACCACCGGCAAGGAGCAGCCTGCGAGAGCGCGAAGGAATCGGACGACGTGGCGCTCCTGCGGTGAGGTCTCGCCGCTTGCCTCTGCGGCGAATTCGCCCAGATCATTTCCAGCGGTGAACGTGGCGCCTTCGCCTCGAATCAGAACAACTCGAACGGCAGAATTCCCTTCAGCGCCAGCGACGGCATCTGCCATGGCGCCGTACATCGCATTGGTGATTGCATTCATCTTCTCGGGCCGAGCCAGAGTGATGGTCAGAACGCCCTGGGCGGTATCGACGGTTACGTGATCAGTCATGTTCTTATGGTGCTCCGCGTATCGATGTTCATGCTTCATGCGTATTTGCTTGATCAAGAGTGAAGAGAAATCGTGGCCGTGCGAACGCTCGGGGTCGCGAACTCGCGGCCGACCATCGCCCTGGCGAAGAGATAGTTGCGGCGGCCGCGCTCCGAGAGTCCTTCGATGCTCACCCGGCCTTCGGCGTCACACGCGAAAGCGAAGCCGCGCCCCTGGTTGAAGAGGGAGCGGAACCACAACTCGAATCGGCTGGCATGAGCGGCATGCGCGGTGCGGGTGTTCGGACGGAGGGTGGAGGTTGTTTCGGTCACTGCCATCTCCCGGTTGAAGGTCGATGCGCCCAATGTAGTCACCGTCGCATCGCGAACAAAGACGGTCGCGGTCAATGCGCTATTGCTCACAGCGAAACAATGCGGCCGCGCCCGACCCGCACATTTATTGCAGCCGGCGCAATAACGTTCTGTACCGCGCAGGCTTCCGAATCTCGATCTGCAGCCCTACGCTACGAGCAGCCGGTGCCATCGCCCCGGCATTCACGATCCATCCTCGCCATGAGCGCTTTCAACACCCGCGGCGTGATCTACGCGACCAATTGCACCCTGGCGGCGCTGTTGGCCCTGTATGTCGCCTTCAGCGCCGGGCTGCCGAACCCCGGATGGGCATCGTTGACCGTGTTCATCGTGAGCCAACCCTTGGGCGCTGCCTCCGGCTCCGTCGTCTCCCGCGCGCTGTACCGCTCCGCGGGCACGGTGTTCGGGATCATCGCCTCGATGCTGATCCTGCCCACGCTGGTCCAGACGCCCGGGCTGATGATCGCTGCCGTCGGGGCCTGGGTGGGGCTGTGCATCTACGTCTCGCTGCTGGACCGCAGCCCCCGCAGCTATGCCTTCCTGCTGGCCGGCTACACCGTCGCCCTGGTGGGCCTGCCGCTGATCAGCGACGTCTCGCAACTCTTCGACATCGGCGTCGCGCGCATCGAGGAAATCGTCATCGGCGCGTGCAGCGCAGCGCTGGTGCACAGCCTGCTGTTTCCCCGTTCGCTCAAGTCCCAGATGGACGCCAGGCTGGGCGCGATCCTGGCTGACGCACGCGCCTGGATGACCGCCGCACTGTCGCCCGAGGGGTCGACGCCCGCAGAAAAGGCAGCCCGCCGGCGGGTTGCCGCCGACCTCACGGAGTTGCACCAACTCGCCAACGGCCAGCGCTTCGATGCGGATGCGGGCGCGGCGGACAGCCGCATCATGTCGGCGCTCGAAGCGCGCCTGGTCGCCTTGCTGCCCTTGATGTCCGCCGTCGAGGATCGGCTCGGCGCCATCGGCAACGCCATGCCGCCCGCATTGGCGCAGCACGTGGCGGAAGTCCGGCAATGGATCGACCAGGCCACGCAGGGCGACCAGGACCGTGTCGGCCGGCTGGCCGCCGCAGGACAGCAGGCGCTGCCGGCGCCTGGCACCCTGCCGGCGTGGACCGAGATGCTGGCGGCAAGCGCGGTCCAGCGCCTGGCCGAACTCGCGGAAGCCTGGAACGACTGTCTTCATCTCATGCCCTTCATTCGCGACTCGGTCCGCGAGCAGGACCCGCTGACGCAGCGGCTCGCCGACGCACAGGGCCGGCGGCAACTGCACGTCGACCATGGTCTGGCCGCCTACGCCGGCTTGGCGGCCGGTGTGGCGGTGGCCATCGCGGGGGCTGCGGCGATCACCGTCGGCTGGGCGCAGGGCGCGACGATGATCGGCCTGGCGGCCGCCGGCTCTTCCGTCTTCGCCTTCGTCGACGATCCCCGCCCGATGCAGAAGCTGATGGTCGCCTGGTCGCTGATCGCCGCGCCCGTCGCCGCACTCTATGTCTTTGCGATCCTTCCGGCGGTCGACGGCTTCGGTGCCTTCGCGCTGGCCCTGTCGCCGCTCTACTTCGGCACCGCGCTGTTCCTGGCCACACCGCAGCACTGGTTGCGCGCCCTGGGTTTCGCCCTCATCTCGCAGACGCTGCTGGCACTCCAGCCCTCGCTGCGTGCCGACTTCGACAGCTTCATGAACATCGCCATCGGCGCAGTGGCCGGCAGCCTCATCGCGCTCCTGGTGACTTCGCTCATGCGTGTCGTGAGCGCCGAGACCAGCGCGACCCGCATCCTGCGCGCAGGATGGCGCGATCTCGCGGCGCTGGCCGCAGGGCGAACGCCGCCCGGTGCGGACGCATTGGCCAGCCGAATGCTCGACCGCGTCGGCCTGCTGATTCCGCGCCTCGCGCGCGTGGGCGGAGCCTCGGGGCTGGGCCACGCGGATGCGCTCAACGACCTGCGGCTCGGCGTCAATACGGCGACGCTGCGCGAGCTCGCGGGCGGATCCGAAGGCGCCCCCTTCGCACCGGCCGTCGACGCGCTGATGCGGCAGCTCTCGGCGCATTTCGCCAGCCAGGCGCGCAAAGGTCCGGCACAGCCGTCAAGCGCCCTGCTTGCTGCGCTGGACAACACCCTCCGGCAGTTTCTCGCCCTTGGCGGCGGGGCATTGCGCCTCAGGGGCCTGGCCGCGGCGACGGGCCTTCGTCGAGGCTTGTTTCCCGAGGCGCCGCCCCTCGACGACCTGGAGCGCGCGCCGTGCTAGCCGAAATCAGCCTGTTCGGAATCCTCGTCAACGTGGGGCTGGCTTCAGCGGTGATCGCCGGCGCGTTGCTGCTTGCGTTGCGCAAGGTCCTGGCGCGCATCGGCGCGTATCGACTGGTATGGCACCCGGCGCTGGTCGACCTGGCGCTGTTCACGCTCCTGTGGGGCGGCGTCGCCTTCGCCGCGAGTACGCCAGACCTCCGGCTGCTTGCCTTCCTGGGATGAAATCGACATGAAAACCTCGCTCCAAACCATCGGCCGCGTCGTGCTGACGCTGGCCATCGTGGCCGCCGCCATCCTCGTCGGTCATCTTGCATGGGACCACTACCGCGAGGCGCCCTGGACGCGCGACGGCCGGGTGCGCGCGGACGTGATCCAGATCGCACCCGATGTGTCGGGCCTGGTCGAAAGGGTCGCCGTCCACGACAACCAGGCGGTGCACCGGGGCGATGTGTTGTTCACCATCGACCGCGCGCGTCATCAGCTCGCAGTCGAGCAGGCCGAGGCCACGGTGCAGGGGTTGCGCGTGCAGATCGATCAGGCCCGGCGCGAGAACCGTCGGAACATCGCGCTCGGCGACCTGGTGCCTGCCGAGTCCCGGGAGCAAGGCAGCAGCAAGGTGGATCAGCTCAGGGCGAACCTGCAGCAGGCCGCGTCGACGCTGGACACTGCGCGTCTCAACCTGGCCCGCACCGAAGTCAAGGCCCCGGTCGATGGCTGGGTGACCAACCTCGACCTGCGCCCGGGCGCCTACGCGACGGCGGGCCGCCCGGTCTTCGCGCTGGTCGACCAGGACTCGCTGCACGTGCAGGGCTACTTCGAGGAGACCAAGCTCGGCCGCATCCGGGTCGGCGCTCCGGTGCGCGTGCGCATGATCGGTGAGACCCAATGGCTCGATGGCCATGTCGACAGCATCGCGGCCGGCATCGAGGACCGGGAGCGAAGCGGCAGCTCGAACCTGCTCGCCAACGTGAATCCGACCTTCAACTGGGTCCGGCTCGCACAGCGCATACCGGTGCGGGTGCAGCTGGACCACGTACCGCCGGATGCGCGCCTGATCATGGGCCGCACCGCGACCGTCGAGGTGGTCGAGGCGCCGCGCGGCAAGGACGTCAGCGTGGCCAAGGGGTACTGAAATGATCCGTCGATTCTTCATGCTCGTCGCCGCCGCCGTGCTGACGGCCTGTGCCGCCGTAGGGCCGAACTACGAACGTCCGGCCGGCGCGGTCGCCAACAGCCAGGTCGCGAACGGGCCGTTCCTCGGCGCAGGCAATGCCGCCTTCGATCCCGAGCCCGTCCCCGGAGACTGGTGGCGACTCTACGAAAGCGCCACGCTGGACGGGCTGGTGCAGGAAGCCCTGGTCGCCAACACCGACCTCCGCGCCGCGGCGGGGAACATCGAACGCGCCCTCGCCGGCCTGGACTACGCCGACCCTGCCAAGAACCCGACCACCACCCTGCTGGCCACGACCACCTATGGGCGCCGTTCGGCAGAGGAAGAACTCAGGCCCGGCAAGCCTCTGTCGAACAACTTCGTCTACGGCCTGGGCGCCGGCGTGTCTTACCAGGTCGACCTGTTCGGCCAGATCGCGCGGACCATCGAGTCGGCGAACGCAGACACGGGTGCCGCACGCGCGGCCTACGACACCACACGGGTGACGGTCGTCGCCGAGACCACCCGTGCCTTCCTCGACGTCTGCTCGTTCGGACGCGAGATCGCGGTGGCAGAGCGTTCGGTGGCCCTGCAGGAGAAAAGCACCGAACTGACCCGGACCTTGTTCCGGACCGGCCGGGGCAGCACGCTGGACGTCACCCGCGCGTCGGCCCAGACCGACCAGGTGCGCGCGACCCTTCCGGTCCTGAACGCACAGAAGCGGGTGGCGCTCTACCGGCTCGCGGTGCTGACCGGCCACGCGCCCGAAGACTTCCCGCGTGCGGTGCAGTCGTGTGATCAAGAACCGCATCTGGCGCGGCCGATTCCGGTGGGAGACGGCGCCGGCCTGCTGCGTCGCCGCCCCGACATCCGGCGCAGCGAGTACGAACTGCATTCGGCCACTGCGCGCATTGGCGTCGCCACCGCCGATCTCTACCCGAAGATCACGTTGGGCGCATCGATCGGCTCGGTCGGGCTCAACAAGAACTTCCTCGATACCGACACCTTGAAGTTCTCGCTGGGGCCGCTGATCAGCTGGCAGTTTCCCGATCGGTCTCGCATCCAGGCCCGAATCCGCGCGGCGGATGCCGACCAGCAGATTGCCTTCGCCCGCTTCGACGGCACCGTGCTGAACGCGTTGAAGGAAGCAGAGAGTGCACTGGAGACCTACGCCCGCGACCTGGAGCGGCGCGCCCTGCTCGAGGCGGCCCGCGAGAAGGCGAGCCGTGCGGCCGAAGACACGCAACAGCTGTTTGCCCTCGGCAGACAAGGCTTCCTGCCCGTCCTGGATGCGACGCGCACGCTGACCGTCGTCGAGCAATCCGTCGCGGCCGCCGACAGCAAGCTGGCGTCGGACCAGGTCAACGTGTTTCTTGCGCTCGGGGGTGGTTGGGAAGATAGCGGGCGTCCACGTTGATCGCGCATGTTCGACAGCACAGCTTCTTCACGCCGGCACATCATGAAACGCGTCGCCATCCTCATCTTCCCCGGCTTCCAGATCCTGGATCTGGCGGCGATCGCTGCCTTCGAACTTGCCAACGCGTCCCTGGAGCAGCCGTTCTACCAGGTCGCATTGCTGTCCGAAGAGGGTGGCCTGGTCGAGAGTTCGTCGGGGGTGCAGGTCGCGTCGACGCCCCTCGATTCGACGCAGTTCGACACCATCGTGATGACCGGATCATTGGCCCCTCAGCTGACATCGGACAAGCTGCGTCTCTTCCTCGGGTCTCGCCAGCACAGTGCGCGGCGCATCGCGAGCATCTGCACAGGCGCATTCGGCCTCGCCGACGCCGGCTTGCTCGACGGGCGCCTGGCCACCACGCACTGGGCATTCGCCAACGAACTCGAGCAGCGCCATCCACGGGTCAAGCTGCAGGCGGACCGCATCTTCGTCCACGACGGCCCGGTGTGGACGTCCGCGGGCATGACCGCAGGCATCGACCTGATGCTCGCCCTCGTGGAAGACGATCTGGGGGTCGACGTCGCCCGCCTGGTTGCGAAGAAGCTCGTCGTGTATCACCGCCGCGCAGGTGGGCAGTCCCAGTTCTCGGCCTTGCTCGAACTGGAACCGAAATCCGATCGCATCCAGCAGACCCTGGCGCACGCGCGCGCCAATCTGCGCAAGCCGCTGTCTGTCGAGGATCTCGCCGAAGTCGCCCATCTGAGCCCGCGCCAGTTCAGCCGGACCTTCAAGTCCGAAACCGGGCAATCGCCCGCGCACGCCATCGAGAACCTGCGCGTGGAGGCGGCCCGCGTGATGATCGACGCGGGCAATCTGAGTCTCGGAGTCATCGCCGAGGAGGCGGGCTTCGGGGACCCCGAGCGAATGCGCCGGGCCTTCGTTCGATCGCTGGGCCAACCACCGCAAAGCATGCGCAGGATGACCAGGCAAAGCGTTGCCGTGCGCGCCGAGGGCCGGTTTTCTGGCGCTCACGCCGTGACATGAATACGGGTCCGGACGACATCGACGCCATCCTGGATCCAGAAATCTCTCCTCACAGTTTCGACAGGACTTTCACGATGTCAGACACCCCTTCCCTGCCCAGACGCTCATTCCTGGGAGCCACGGCAATCGGAATCGTCGCCACCCGGCTCGCCACCGGGACCGCTTTCGCCCAAGCCGCGGGTTCGCCCGGCAGACAGCAGGCATCGCCGCTGAAGCGCCTCCAGCCGCTGAAACACATCGTCGCCGGCGTCCTCGACATCGAGTACTTCGAAATCGACCCGGCCAACGGCGCGCCTGTGATTCTTCTGCATGGCTGGCCCTACGACATCCATACGTACGCCGACGTCGCCCCCTTGCTGGCCGCGGCCGGCCACCGGGTGATCGTTCCGTACCTGCGCGGGTACGGTGGGACCCGGTTTCTTTCGGACAAGACCCCTCGCAATGGTCAGCAGAGCGCGCTGGCAGCCGATGTCATCGCCCTGATGGACGCACTGAAGATCGAGAAGGCGACGCTTGCCGGCTGCGACTGGGGCGCGCGAACGGCCTGCATCGTGGCGGCGCTTTGGCCCCAACGGGTCACCGCGCTGGTCTCCGTCAGCGGCTATCTGATCGGCAGCCAGCAGGCCGGCCAAATTCCCTTGTCACCGCAGGCTGAAGCGCAGTGGTGGTACCAGTACTACTTCGCCACCGAACGGGGCCGGCTGGGCTACGAGCGGAATCGCAAGGAGTTCGCCAAGCTGATCTGGCAGACCGCGTCTCCGAAGTGGGGCTTCGATCCCGCGACCTTCGAACGCAGCGCGGCCGCCTTCGACAACCCGGACCACGTCAGCATCGTGATCGACAACTATCGGTGGCGCATCGGCCTCGCCGATGGCGAGGCGAGGTTTCGCGACCTCGAGGCCCGGCTGGCGCAGGCTCCCGTCATCGCGGTACCGACGATCACCCTGGAGGGCGATGCAAACGGTGCGCCGCATCCCGAGCCCAGCGCCTACGCGAAGAAGTTCTCGGGGCCTTACGAGCACCGGCTCGTCAGCGGCGGCATCGGACACAACCTGCCCCAGGAGGCACCTGAAGCCTTCGCGGCGGCCGTGCTCGACGTGACCCGTCTTTGAGACTTTTCATCCAAGCAAGGAGCAAAGCCATGAACAAGCTCTTGTCAGAGGCCGTGGACGCCCATGGCGGACTCGACCGTTGGCACAGTTTCAACAGTGTCCGGGCCACGATCGTCAGTGGCGGGCAGCTGTTCATCCGCAAGGGCATGCCCCAGGACCCGACGCCGCGAGAAATGACCGTCTCGCTGCACGTGCAGCAGGCATCGCTTGCGCCCTTCGGGGCGCCTGACCAGCGCACCAGATTCACAGCCGATCGCGTCGCCATCGAAAAGCTGGACGGCACCGTGGTCGCCGAGCGCTGCGACCCGCGCTCGTCCTTCGCCGGCCACGCGCTGGCGACACCCTGGGACCCGTTGCAGCGCGCCTACTTCAACGGCTACGCGTTGTGGATCTATCTCACGTCGCCGTTTGCCCTTGCCATGCCCGGATTCGTCGTCGAAGACATCGAACCCTGGCAGGAAGGCAAGGAAAGCTGGCGCGGACTGCGCGCGACCTTTCCGGCCGCGATCGCCAGTCACAGCACCACGCAAGAGTTCTATTTTGGAGATGACGGCCTGCTGCGGCGGCATGACTACCGGGTCGATGTCGCCGGCGGGTTTGCAGCAGCGCAGTACGTTGACCAAATACAGGAATCCGCCGGTATCAAGTTCCCGACCCGGCGGCGCGCGTACATGAGAGACGACCAAGGGCGGCCGATGCTCGACGCCGAAATGGTGTTCATCGACATCAGCAACATCCGCCTCGATTGAATCGACCGGGTTCAACCGCGCAACGATCTGAACCCCGAGCGCAGCTCCGCAGCGAAGACCTCCGGTTGCTCCCACGCTGCGAAGTGCCCGCCCTTGTCGAGCCTGCCGTAATGGACGAGCTTGGGATACGCCCGCTCGGTCCAGCTGCGCGGCGCCGTGTAGATCTCGTCGGGAAAGGCGCTGACCGCGACAGGGATGGCGACGCCCTTCGGTGCGAAGAAGGCCAGCTTGCTTTCCCAGTAGAGACGAGCCGAAGACACGCCCGTGTTCGTCAGCCAGTACAGCGTGACGTTGTCGAGGATGTCGGTGCGCGTGAGCCCCTCGGGCCGACCGGCGAAGACACGCGAGATGAGCGCGTAGCTGCGGGCGTCGTGGTCGAGCATCCAGGCGGCGAGCCCGATGGGGGAATCGTCGATCCCGTAGAGGGTCTGGGGACGCTTGCTCATCTCCTGGGCGTAGGACAGACCATTCTTGTAGAAGAAGTCGAGCTGTTCGTAGGCGTACTTCTCGTCGGCCGCGAGGCCGGTCGGCGCCGGTCCGCCGGACTGCAGCGCCTTGGCGATCTCGTCGGGGATCGTCGCAGGCATGTTGGTGTGGATGCCGACCAGCCCGGGAGGCCTCAGCAAGGCCATCTGCTCGGTGACTGCATTGCCCCAGTCGCCACCTTGTGCCACGTAGCGCGTGTAGCCAAGGCGCTCCATCAGAACCACCCATGCGCGCGCGACGCGGATGGGGTCCCAGCCGAGAGTCGTGGGTTTTCCCGAGAATCCATGCCCCGGCAACGACGGAATCACGATGTCGAACGCATCCGATGCCGTGCCGCCATGCGCCGTCGGATCGGTCAGCGGATCGATGATCTTCAGCTGCTCGACGATCGAACCGGGCCAACCGTGCGTGACGATCACCGGCAGCGCGTCGGGATGTTTCGAATGAACGTGGATGAAATGAATGTCCACCCCGTCAATCGTCGTCATGAACTGGGGCCATCTGTTCAGCCTCGACTCGAACTTGCGCCAGTCGTAGTCCGTCTGCCATGTTCGCGCGAGTTCGCGCATCGTTGCGAGTTGCACGCCTTGCGACGCGTCCGTCACCAGTTCCCGCGAAGGCCATCTCGTCGAGGCGATCCGGCGGCGCAGGTCGGTGAGCTCGGACTGCGGTGCGTGGAAGGCGAAGGGGCGGATCCGGGCATCGTCGCCGACGAGACCCGCAACGGGCGCCGCGGCGACTTCATCGGGGCGGGATTGCGCCAGGGCGAACGCCGAGGGACTGGTCAGAAGCGCGGCCGTCGATCCGGCAAGAAAGTGACGCCGCGACAGCGGCGAGGACTGTGTTTTTTCGAGGGAATTCATGGGGATGGGCTTTCAATTTGAAGATCAAGTGGGAAGCTGGCGCTGCGCTGAGCGCAGCGCCGTCTTTTTCAATCGGCGGCAGCTTCTTCGATCAACGCGGCGACCTCGTCGGGGTGAGAGGCCAGAACGGCGTGCGACGCGCCCGGAACCGCAACGGTGTGCTTCGAGCCCGCGCGTCGCGCCATGAACGCGAGCAGTGGCGGCGCGATGGCCTTGTCGGCCGTGCCGTAGATGAACCTCGACGGCAGAGCCTTCCACGCAGGGGCGCCGGCCGTGTCGGCGAACGCAGCCTCGGCGACGGGTCTTTGCGTGGCCGCGAGCAGGGCCGCGACGCGCTCGGGAACGTCCGCTGCAACCTGCTCGCGGTACTTGGCTTGCTGGACGTAGAGATCCTTGCCGCCACCGGGCAGGGCCACCGGAACCAGCGCCGAGCCCAGCGTGCTGCCGGGGAACCGTGCCCCCAGTTCACCGAGCGCCTCGCCGCTTTCCGGCGCGAACGCGGCCACGAACACGAGGCCCTTGACGTTGGCCTTGCCTTCGGCGGCGTTCGAGATCACGGCACCGCCGTACGAGTGGCCCACCATGACGACGGGCCCGGGGATGGTGTCCACCAGATTGGCCACGTAGGCCGAATCGCTTCGCAGCCCGCGCAAGGGATTGGCCACGGCCACGACGGGGTAGCCCTTCGCCAGCAGCCGCTCGATGACGGCTTCCCAGCTCAGGGACTCGGCGAAGGCGCCATGGACGAGGACGATGGTCGGTACTGGCGATGGCGCTGCCGCGTGCGCGGCCGGATGGAGCAAGGCGGCGGCGACGAACAGAAGCGCGAGGCAGGCGTTCTGCAGGGTTCGAAGCGCGGTCGTGGGTGTGTTCATGACAGCCCCCTCAGATGATGTTGAAGGTCACGTCGAGGTTGCCGCGGGTCGCTCTCGAGTAGGGGCAGGTCTGATGCGCCTCGCGGACCAAGGCCTCCACCAGCGGGCGATTCAATCCCGGCACGTGGACGTCGAGTCGCGCCCGGAGCGAAAAGATGCCATCAGTGATGCCAAGGTCAACTTCGGCATCGACAGCGACATCCGCGGGCAAGGCAATGCTCCGCGCCTTTGCCGCCAGGCCGATGGCACCCATGAAGCAAGCCGACCACCCGACGGCAAACAGCTGCTCCGGGTTGGTGCCCGGCCTGTTGCTGCCTGGGCTGCTCAGCTTCACATCGAGAGCGCCGTCGCTGGACTTTCCAGCGCCATCGCGTCCGCCCGTGGTGTGGGTCTTGGCGGTGTAGAGAACCTTGTCGATCTCATTGATCATGATCATTCCTTCAGATGGATGGGAGATTGGGAGTCATTCGCAGCGATTCAGTGCAGGTCGGTTTTCGACGGGACCTGGTCAATGCCTGTACCCGTCGATCCCACCAAGCATTCGCATTTCGAAGATAGGTGTCCTCGCCGACTTTCAAATGCCGTATTCCCCCCCTTTTCAGACATCGTGATGCTGGGAGAGCCGATTGGAATTCCGAGCGCCGCGTGTTTGTGGGGAGCCGACCTATGGGTAGACAATGCCCGGTGGCCAACTTCGAACCACCGCATTTCCGACCCTTGACCGGCGTCTACGAGCCGTCTGCGATCCGGCAATTGCCGGATGGGCGTCTTCTTGTGGTCGAAGACGAGAAGAACCATCCATTCACTCTGGTCACGATCGACGCAGGCAATGTCCACAGCGTTGCGCTCACCGCCACCCTGCTCCAGCTCTTCAGTGACTTTTGGAAACTGGACGATCTTGAGGGCCTTGCCTTGGATCGAGCGGGCTTCTTCTACGCCATCACCTCGCATTCTCGTGACGACGAGGGCCACGCGAAGAAATCGCGCGAGCGACTGGTGCGCTTCCGGGTCGAGGGGAATCGGGTCGTCGCACCGAGGGTCGTTCGAGGATTGAAGGAAGCCCTGACGAAGCAGCATCCTGTGCTGGCCTCAGCCGCCGGGATCCGGGAGGTCAAAGCCGCTGGCGGTCTCAACATCGAAGCGTTGGAATTCGATCCGATCGAGCATCATTTGTTGATCGGATTTCGCAGCCCGCTGCATGAAGGCCGCGCGATCATTGCCGCGATCGTCAATCCGGCGGCGATCTTCGAGGCGGGGGAAGAGCCCCGCCTTTCGCCCCAACTCGACGAACTGGACCTCGATGGCCATGGCATCCGCGCCTTGTCTTTCCTTCCCGCACTGGGACAGTACCTGGTCATCGGCGGACCCGTTTCCCGCGCGCCTGGCCAGTTCTCTCTCTGGCTCTGGAATGGCTGGCGAAGCAACGCTGTGGGCCGCCTCGTGGTTCCGGGCCTGAAGGACCTGGCGCGCGTCGAGGGGGTGAGCCCGGCAGTCATTGACAGGGCTGCGGGAATCATCATGGTCAGCGATGACGGTGACCGCAAGGCCCGACGGCCAGCGAACTATCTTTGGATTGGCCTCGATCAACTGCAGCCTGCGTCTTGATGCTGTGCCTGTCCGGGGAGTCGGCAGGAACGACGCGGCTAAGGCGTCGGGTAGTCCCACACATCGGGCGGCAGCTTGTCCTTGAGCGATGCGTACATGGCGTCGCGGAACAGCTTCAGCGCCGGATACGGACGCAGCGCAATCGTGCGCTCCACGATCAGTCCTCGCTCGTCGTCCACGATGACCTCCAGGCTCTCGAGCTTGCGGCCTTCGATGGTCCCTTCCCAGCGCAAGAAGGTGGTGCGGTCATCGAGCTTGACCTCCGCTGTGTAGGTGCCGCTGCCGCGCGTGGAGCTCGACTGGGCAAAGATCGCTGCGACGGGTTCCCGCCCCTCGATCGGGCGGACCAGGATCGGGCTGTTGAATACGACGTTCTCGGCCAGCAGCGTGCTCACCTGGGCGGGTGTGGCGCTACCGGATTCGCGTAGTTTGCGCAGGGGGTGCATGGTGGCTCCTCGGAGGTTTGACGGGTTGCGTCTCGCAAGACGACAAACGCACTGTAGGAGAGGCACCGCGAGAGAAAAAGCCGCTTTGCCGCAATCCGTTTTTCACGCTTTCGGAATAGTCACCGCGTTGGCGGCAGAGCCAGGCACTGACGAATCACTGCGGCCAGAATGCCGACGCCTTCATGGATCTCAGGCACCGTCAGGCCGGCATAGCCAAGAATGAGACCGGCGGGTCGCCTGCGCGTTCGAGTCTCAGGTTCGGCAAAAAGCGGCGACAGTGGATAGACGCCAAGCCCACGCGCCAGCGCGGCCGCCTGCAGCGCCGGTTCGTCCCGGGCGCTCAGTGCGGGCAGCATGAGCACGCCATGCAGGCCTGCGGCGGTGCCGATCAGTTGCCCGCGACCCGCAAGCTGCTCTTCGACAGCCATCAGCAGCGCCTTGCGGCGCTTTTCGTTCTCGCGCCGCAGACGACGAACATGGCGCTCATACGCGCCTTCCTCGATCAGCGCGGCCAGCACGTTCTGCTCCCAGCGGGCCGAGTGGCGGTCCGTCAGTCGCTTGGCTTCTCCAAAGACCCGCCTCAGTTCTCGCGGGAGCACCAGATAGCCCAGGCGCAACTGCGGCGAAAGGGCCTTGGAGAAGCTGCCGGCATAGATGACGCGGCTGTCGGTGTCCATGGATTGCAGCGCGTCGATGGGTCGCTGGCCGTAGCGGAATTCCCCGCCGTAGTCGTCCTCGATGATCCACGCGCCGTGGCGGCTTGCCCATTGCAGCAGTTCAAGCCGGCGCGTGATGGGCAGCACAGCGCCCATCGGGAACTGGTGCGACGGCGTCACGAAGGCCAGGCGCGCGCGGCCGTCGGTCGGAAGGCTCGCCGTGTCCAGGCCGCACGCATCGACGGGCACCGGCAAGGCCTGCGCGCCCGTGGCCTCGAAGCAGTAGCGCGCCATCCGATAGCCCGGATCTTCGAAGACGAAGGCGTCACCCGGATTCAGCAGCAGCCGGGCGCACAGGTCCAGGCCCTGCTGCGACCCGTGCACGATGAGGATCTGGTCCACCGTGCAGGCCAGGCCACGCGCGCGGCGCAGGTAGCCGTGCAGCGCACTGCGCAGGCGCTCTTCGCCCTCGGGCTGACTGTCGTGGCGACTCTCCTGGCGCTGCAGCAGTTCGCTCCGGTAGGCACGCTGCCAACCCAGCGCCGGAAAATCACGCGAAGCCACCGCGCCGTACCGGAAGTCGATGCGGGCCAGCGGCGACGACATGCTGTAGGGCTGCAGGGCCGCGACCCGCTGGCCGTAGAGTGAGAGCGTCGGCGCCGCATCTTCTTTCCGCGTCGATCTCGCATGCTCTCGTCTGCTCCCCGCGCCGATGGCGCTGGCTACCCGCGCGGCCTTGCCGGCCGACGTCTGGACAAAACCCTCGGCGGCCAGTTGCTCGTAGGCGGCCGTGACCGTGGTGCGCGAAACGGCCAGTTCGGCCGCCAGGGCCCGCGTCGATGCGAGCCTGGTGCCCTGAGCGAGCACGCCCTCCTCGATCTGCGCACGCAGCATGCGGTAGATGCGACGCTCGGCGCCGCGCGCGCCGGCAAGGGGTGGCTGTGAAAACTGGCCCATGAAGAAACCCAGGAACTGGCACTTCCCATTGTGCCGCCCAGGCCGGATATTCGGGCTTCAAGCACACCGAACAGCCCGCACCGCACCGACCGGCACACAGCACCATGGACCTGAGCGCTACCACCATCCTCGTCACCTTCGCGGGCGTCTTCCTGATCTGCTTCATGAAGGGCGCCTTCGGCGGCGGCTTTGCCATCGTCGGGATCCCACTGCTCTCCTTGGTGATGGACCCGGTGAAGGCCGGCGGCCTGCTTGCTCCGCTGTTCATCGCCATGGACCTGTTCAGCCTGCGCTACTGGAAGCCCTCCACCTGGTCCAGGCCGGACCTGAAGTTGCTGGTGCCGGGGCTGGTGGCGGGCATCGGCATCGGCATCGGCTATGCGTTGTTTCGCTTTCTGGACCACCGCGCCATCGCCATCGTGATGGCGGCCATCACCCTGACTTTCGTCGCTCTCTGGTTCAAGAGCGGGGGTCAGGTGAAGGTGCGGCCGCGTTCGTCGCCCAAGGCCGTGGCCGCCGGCCTCTCGTCCGGCATCACGACCATGGTGGCGCATTCGGGCGGGCCGCCGCTGGCCATGTACCTGTTGCCGCTGGGCCTGAGCAAGCAACTCTATGCCGGGACGACCAGCATGTTCTTCACGGTGGGAAACATCCTGAAGGCCGTGCCGTGGTTGCTGCTGGCCCGTCCGACAGGACAGGTCTGGATCCTGATGGGAATCTGCTTGCTTGCCATCCCTTCAGGTGTCTGGCTGGGCTGGCGACTGCATGAAAAGCTGGATCAGCGCCAGATGTACCGGGCCTCCTACAGCCTGTTGATCCTCACGGCTCTGAAGCTTCTGTGGGATGGCGTTTCTGGCTATCTCGCCTGAGATGCTCGAACGCCGGCTTTCGTGCCGCGGCGACCACTCATTCCATCGAATCGTTCATTGTTCCTGGCCGACGAAAAGTCCATTTCAAAGCGTCCACTGGAAAACGAGGCCGCCCAGGCCTAGAGTGATCTCGAAGGTTCCCAGGAACCGCAAGGAGACAGCAATGAAACTATGGAAATCCATTGAAGCGCACCACGGGGACTTGGGCGCCGCTCTCTTCATTCTTCCCTGTCTGCTGGCGACGTTCTCGATGGCGGGAATCGCGTTCGGCGTTGCCTTGCTCCTCGCGTAGCCCCGCAGAGAACGCACGCATCGATTGTTTCGAGTTCATCAACGGACCAGTGCGGGATCAAGGGGTTTTCTTTGCCGCGTTCTGCCGCAAACTTCTCCCCACAGGGCGGTCGTTCACTGTCCTGATCCACCCAAGCTTTTGAAGGACCTGAAATGAACACCACCACCAAGATCATCGCTGCCGCCGCAGTCTCTCTCCTTGCCGCCATCGGCGCCCAGGCCGAAACCTACGAGGGCGTTCAAGCGTCCGTCTCTGCCAACGCGCGCGCCGATGTGCGTGGCCAGGCCGTGGTTGCCGCACACAGCGACAACCCCTATGCCGAAGCCGTCTCCTCGCGCGTGGCAGCCGCTCCGACCGGCCTGACCGGTCGCGGTGCCGTCCGCAGCACTGCGGTCGCCGCCGCCCACAGCGCGAATCCGTACGCTGAGGGCTACGGCCAGGGCGTCACCTCCGTGTCTTCGGGCGCGGTCGATCGCTCCGCCGTGCGCGCCCAGGCATTTGCTGCCGCGCATGGCCAGCAGCTGCCCCTGTAAATCGGCCCCACGTACAAACGCCGTCTGCGGTTCTCGCAGACGGCGTTTTCTTTTGGGAAGACGGAAGCTCACGCGCTCCTGGCGAGCGGGATCATGCGGCCTCCAGAACGTGAGCGGTCGCGGCCTGGTAGCGCTGCGCGGCATGGGAGCGCGACAGGTTCGGACCCAGCGCCTTGCGAGCCGCATCGAAGCGCTCCCATTCGCCGAGGTCGGGCAGCGAAGGAATGGTCGCCAGTTCCCCCTGATCGAAGCCGGCGAGCGCCGCATCGACCATCTCCTCGGCACGCATCACGATCTCGCCGGGAAGGTGTTCCACCGGTGTGCCGGCAACGTTCCAGAAGTCGGTGCTGGTCGCCCCCGGCAGCACGGCCTGGACACGAATTCCCCTCGGACCCAGCTCATGGTGCAGCGATTGCGTGAAGGCGAGCACGAAGGCCTTGCTGCCGCCGTAGGTGCCATTGAGCAGTTCGGGCGCCACCGCCACGATCGACGCGATGTTGATGATCGCGCCCTTTCCCCGGCGCGCCATGCCCACGGCAACGGCGCGGGTGAGCCGCGCCAGCGCCGTCACGTTGAGCTGGATCATGTCCTCGAGCCGATCGGGGTCCGAGTCGATGAGCGCGCTGGTGGCGCCCACGCCCGCGTTGTTGACCAGCAGTTCGATGCGGTCGTCTGACAGCAGCCGCTGTTCGACCCGCCGCAGGTCGTCTTTGGCCGTCAGGTCGGCGGGCAGCAGCTCGACATGGCGGCCCGATTCGGATCGGATGCGCTCGGCGAGCGCGCTCAGCTTGGCGACATCGCGCGCCACGAGGATCAGGTCATGGCCCCGCTTGGCAAGCCTGTCGGCATAGATCGCGCCGATGCCGCTGGAGGCGCCCGTCACCAGTGCGATGGGCTTGGAGTGGTCGGTCGGTTTCATCTGGAGTCCTTTCGAGTCGGGTGGATTGACAGGTTCGAAGATAGCGATGTAAGGTCTGTCCTGAATGACAAACTTCCCTCGTTTTAAGCCAACATGAAACGCATCGGACTCGTCGTCTTTCCCGGCTTCCAGATCCTCGACATGGCGGCGGCCTCGGTCTTCGAGATGGCCAACCTCGAAGTGGCCGATCCGGCCTACGAGATCGATGTCGTCTCCGAGTCCGGCGGCGCCGTCAAGAGCTCGCTCGGCGCCGCGGTCCAGACGATCGCGCTGGACCCGGGCGCCTACGACACGCTGCTCGTGACAGGGGCCACCGTGGTGCCGACGTCATCGCCGAAGCTCCTGCGCTTGCTTGCGCGCGCGATCGAGCCGACGCGGCGCATGACGAGCATCTGCACCGGCGCATTCGTCTTGGCCAACGCCGGCCTGCTCCACGCGCGGCGCGTCACCACCCATTGGTGCTTTGCGAGAGAACTCCAGCGCCAGTTCCCGTCCTTGCGTGTCGAAGAAGACCGCATCTTCGTGCGCGACGGCACGGTCTGGACCTCGGCCGGCATGACCGCCTGCATCGACCTCGCGATCGCGCTCGTCGAGGAAGACCTGGGCGTCGACGTTTCGCGCGCCGTGGCGAAGAAGCTCGTCGTGCACCATCGCCGGGCCGGCGGGCAATCGCAGTTCTCGATGCTGTCGGAGCTCGAGTCGCAGTCGGACCGCATCCAGGCGGCATTGACCTACGCCAAGGATCACCTGCACAAGGACCTGTCGGTCGAGACGCTGGCCCACACCGCGCACATGAGCCCGCGCCACTTCAGCCGCGAGTTCCGGCAGAGCACCGGGCAATCGCCCGCGCGCGCCGTCGAGCGCTTGCGCGCGGCAACGGCCCGCATCCTGGTCGAGGCCGACACATTGAGCATCGAACGCATCGCGAGCAAGACCGGCTTCTCCGACCCCGAACGCATGCGACGGGCATTCCTGCGCCTCTTCGGGCAGCCGCCGCAAGCCCTCAAGCGAGCAGCGCGTGCGCGCCACACCGCCACCTCGACGGCCGCCTGAGGTGCAGCGATTGTTGTCGATTCCGCAATGGCGCTTTGAGCCGCGCGCGCTGTCTCGGCATCGCTCCTATCGGTAGAGTGCCGTGAACGAACACGCCACGTCATCTCGCATGGACAGCATCCCGATTCCCTTCGACGCCGATCACCTGCTGACGCGCGAACGGCTGGTCACCGGTTCGATGATCGAGTCGCTGCGGGCCAATGCGCCGGCAGGCGTCAGGATCAGGACCGACGCCGAAATGGAGCAGACGCTCGAAGCCGCGCTCGGCGCCCACGACCCGGGCGCGGACCTGCACGTCTTCGGCTACGGTTCGCTCATGTGGAACCCGGCCATGGATGCAGCGCATGCCAGCATCGGGCGCGTGCAAGGCTGGCACCGCAGCTTCTGCATCCGCACTTTGCTGGGGCGCGGATCGCAGCAGGCGCCCGGTGCCATGCTGGGCCTGGACAGGGGCGGCGCCTGCCGCGGGGTCCTCTACCGCATCGACGCGGCGAAGGTGCGCACCGAGCTGCGGCTGCTCTGGCGACGGGAAATGTTCGCCGGCACCTACGACGCCCACTGGGTGCCGGCCAGGAACAGCACAGGCGCGATTCGGGCCCTGACCTTCGTCGTCGACCGACGGCACGAGCGCTATATCGGAGGGCATCCGATCCCCGACGTCGCGCGGCTGATCCGCACCGGCAACGGCGCGATCGGCAGCTCGCGCGCGTACTTCGATGCGACGCTGCGGACGCTCGAAAGGCTGGGCATCCGCGACGCCGGCATGGAGCGGCTGCAGGCGGCGATCCTGCTCGGGGATTCAGGCGCGGCCTGATCTCAACGCAGCCGCAGGTCGTCGTTGCGTTCGAAGAGCGCGACGGTCCAGTCGATGAACACCCGCACCTTGGCGCTCAGGTAGCGGTTCGGGGCGTAGAGCACATGCACCGGAATCGCCGGCGTGCACCAGTCTTCGAGCAGCGGCACGAGCTGCCCGGCCTTGATCGCCGGACCCACCGCATAGCTCGGCGCCTGGATGATGCCAAGGCTCGCCAATCCGGCGGCGACGTAGGAGTTGGTGTCGTTCACGACGAGCTTGTGATCGAGCACCAGGTCGGTCGCGGCGTCGCCGGCGGAAAAGCGAAACGGCAGCGCGCGGGTGCTGCGCGCGGACATCATCCCGACAGCCGGCCGCTCGCGCAGTTCTTCCGGCGTTGTCGGCGCGCCGTGCAGCTCCAGGAAGGCCGGTGTGGCGCAGGTGACGAACCGGAAGACGCCGATCCGCCGCGCCACCATCAGCTGCTCGCTGACCTCCCCGGCACGGATGGCGCAGTCGACGCCTTCGGCGACGACGTCGGCGCGCCGGTTGCCGACACCGAGCTCCACTTCGACGTCCGGGTACTGGCGCTGGAAGTCGGCCATGGCGGGCACGATGACCATCGCTCCGATGGCGGCGGCCGTCTCGACGCGCACCTTGCCCGAGGGCTTGCCCTGCGACAGGCGCGCGGAGGATTCGATGTCGGCGAGATCCGCCAGCAGGCGCACGACCCTTTCGTAGTAGATCGCGCCTTCGGGGGTGACAGTCACGGAGCGGGTCGTGCGGTGCAGCAGCCGCACCTTCAGGTCTTCCTCGAGACCCTGGATCAGCCGGGTCACCGTGGCGTTCGGGACGTCGAGCGTGTCCGCGGCCTTGGTGAAGGAGCCTGCCTCCACCACCCGGACGAAGGCATTCATCGCGGCGATGCGGTCCATGCTGAGGCTCCTCCGTTGAGACGGAGGGCCATCATAGATCGATCGCGGACTTCAGCGGCCGTTGAACGCCAGCACCGGGCGCGGCTTGCCGGCCTTCAGCGCATCGACCGCCGACTTCAGCCCGCGCTGGACATCGTCGGTCTCGAACAGCGGCATGGCGATGTCGAACATGGCGTCGTCCGCCGAGGCGACGCCGCCCACCGCCCAGGCCCGCAGCAGCGCCTTGTGCGCGGCGTAGGCACGCGTGGGCCCCACCGAGACCTTGCGCGCGAACTCACGCGTTTCCTTCAGCAGATCGGCGTCCGCCACCACGCGATTGACCACGCCGAAGCGCTCCATCGTGGCCGCGGGCACCCGCTCCGAGGTCATCGCCCATTCGGAGGCCCGCGAGCGGCCGGCACGTTCGGCGACCCGGTAGATGCCGCCGAGCACGGTCACGATGCCGAGCGACTGTTCCGGATGGCCGAAGGTCGCCGACTCGCCCGCGAAGATCATGTCCGCTCGAACCGCCAGCTCGAGCCCGCCGCCGAAGCAGAGGCCCTGCACCGCCGCGATGACGGGCATCGGCAGCCGCTCGAAGCGGTTGAAGACCGACAGGTAGTGCTCGAAACGGCTGCGCAGTTCGCGAACGCTGGCGCCCGGCCAGCTCATGATGTCGCCGCCGAACGAGAAGTTCTCGCCCTCGCTGCGCACCAGCACCGCGCGGGCCTCACTGCGTTCGATGGCCGTCACGGCGGCGGCCAGCTCGTCGATCATCTGGTCGTCGATGCGGTTCTGGGGCGGCCGGTCGAGCACGATGGTGGCCAGGTTTTCGTCGAAGGCGACAGTCAGGTGGGGCATGGCGGGTCCTCTGTAGGGTCAATGGGCAAACTCAGCTCAGGTGCTGCCTGAACCATTCGACGGCCGCCGTGCTGGAAGCCTTGAAGCCGCCCAGATAGGGGTCGAAGTGACCGCCCTCGATCGTCACCAGCCGCTTGGGCTGCAGCGCGCGCTCGTAGGCGGCGAGTTCGAGGTCGGTCAGCGTGATGGTGTCGCGTGTCGCCACCACCATCAGCAGCGGCGTCGGCGAGACGCGTGCGATCCAGTGGCCGGGCTCGTACATCCGCGCGGCGCGAGTGGATCGCACCGTCACGTTGTTCTCCCAGGCGCCTTCGGGCACCGGCTGCAGGTAGAAGTCGATCGCGTCGCTGGCGCGGTAAGCGGCGGGAATGGCCGGACCGGCGCTCACGATGGCCTGCCGGCGCGGCGGTTCTCCGCGCAGTTGCGCGCGGTCGTCCTCTGCGAACATCTCCTCGATGAGGTGGATGTTCTCCGGCGCTATGCGGCGCAGGCCCTGCTCGAAGCCGCTGATGGTCGGCACCTGCGCCACGACGCAGCGCAGGCGGCGCTCGGTCGCGCCCAGCACGATCGCGTGCCCGCCGGCATAGCTCGTGCCCCAGAGCCCGATGCGCTTCGGGTCGACGACTTCGAGGCTCTCCAGATAGCTGATGGCCCTTCGCCAGTCGGCAACCTGCCGCCATGGATCGACGTCCTGCCGCGGCACGCCTTCGCTCGCGCCGAAGCCGCGGTGGTCATGCAGCAGCACGACGAAGCCTGCTTCGGCGAATGCCCTGGCGAACGGCTCGATGCCGTGCTCCTTCACGCCGGCATAGCCGTGGGCCATCGTGATGGCGGGACGCCGGCCTTCGCCCGGCGGCACGAAGAGCCAGCCGCGCAGCTTGACGCCGCCGTCGACCTCGAATTCCACATCTGTACGTTTCACCATGTCGATCTCCTGTTCAGTCCTTGGGGTGGGCCGCGCCGAAGAAGTGGCTGGCCGCCACCTGGCCCTGCACCCGGCGGCCGAGTTCGGCCGAGAATTTCAGGGCGCTTCCCAACGGCCTGTGGTGGATGGCGGCCCGGACGATCTTTCCCTCGTCGTCGCGGGTGAGGATCGTCACGCCCGAGAGCTTCTCGCCCCCGAAGGCCTGCGCCTCCCATTCGAGGTAGGTGCGCGGGCCGCTGGTCGATTGCTGGGTGAAGGCCAGCGCCTCGTAGATCGTGCTGGCGGCGCCCATGACGGTCTTGACCTGCTCGGCGCCGACGACCGGATGGGCAAGCACACTGGCCTCGAGCACGATGTCGCTCGCGAAGGCCTCGGCGAACGCCGTGGAGGACTTCTGCGCGAACGCGCGGGTCCAGCCTTGCGAGGGCGCCGCGGTCGGCCGGGCGTCCAGCGCCCGGAGAAACTCGGCCAGCACCCCAGCGAAGGCCTTGGGCTGCTCGACGTGCGGCCAGTGGCCCGCTTCGCCGATGGACGCCACCGTGGGCGCCTCGAAGCGCGGCAGCACCGCCTGCGCGACCACTTCGGCGGTGACGAACGGATCGAGTTCACCCCGGACGATCAACGCCGGTCCGTGATGCCGGCTGGCCTGGGCCCCCAGCGCATGGCCCTGGTTCCACAGGTCGGCGAAGACGCCGACCGAGGCCGCCGCGACCGGGTCGCCGAGCCGCCCCAGCTTTTCCAGCTTCTCGTCATCGAGCCGGACGCCCAGTTGGCGCCGCAAGCCGCGCTGGGCATCGGGATCGCCACCCAGTGCATGGAAGGGTTTCATGGCCTCGTCGGGAAGGTCGGTGCCCACGAGCGGCACCGGGGTCAGCAGCACCAGCGCGCAGACCTGCGACCCGAGCAGGCCTGCCGCCAGTTCCGCAACCTGCGCGCCCATGCTCTGGCCGACGAGCACCACCGGGCGGGCGAGCGCGCGGACCTGCCTGGTGACGTCTTCCGCGAAACCGTCGAGGCTGTACGGTCCGGACTCGGCCACCCGCAGGCCCATGCCCGGAAGCTCGACACACAGCGCATCTGCCGCGCGCTCGCCGAGTTCGGCGACCACCTCGTCCCAGGCGGCGGCGCCGTCGAGGAATCCGTGCACGAAGACCAGTGTCGGACCCGGCGCGCCGGCGCGAGCTTCGTCTGGAAGAGAGGGATGGGATGCGGTCATTCGATTCTCCTGTGTCATCTGTTCGGGTTTCAGCGCGTCGCGCCGGAGGCGGACCATTCCTTGCTGTCGATCGGCGAATAGCCGTCGGCATGGCCGTCGAGGCGCCCTGCCCGCTGCCCGCGAAGCGACGCCAGCAGCTGTTCGTCGAGCGGGGTCGTGAAGGCGTTGTGCACCAGCGTGTACTCGGCCGCCAGGCGGCCCACGGCCTGCAGCGCGCCGGTATCGATGCGTCCGCCCTTGAGATAGACGTCGTCGCGGATGTGGAAGCGGACCACCTCGCCGAAGACCACGTGGTCCCCCAGGTCGCCCATCGGGATGAGCCGGTCGAGCCTGCATTCCAGTGCGATGGGTGCGCCCTTGACGCGCGGCGGCCTGACCGCCACGGAGGCTTCCTTCTCCAGTCCGACCGCAGCGAACTCGTCGGTGTTCGAGTCGAATTCGAAGGCCGACCTGTGCATGGCGTGCGCCTGCGGCAGCGTGACCATGTTGACCACGAACTCGCCGGTGTCCCGAATGTTGAAGAAGGTGTCCTTGAGCGTCACGCCGTCCGAGCGCGGCTGGAGCGACAGCGAGACCATCGGCGGCTTGCGGCCGACGGCGGTGAAGAAGGAGATCGGGGCGAGATTCGCCACGCCCTCGCGGGATTGCGTGCTGACCCAGCCGATCGCGCGGGGCAGGATGGAGCCGATCAGCAGCTTGTAGGCCGAGGTCGGGTCGAGGGTCGAGGCGTCGATGATCATGAGGGCTTCCCGGTTGAGGAGGCGTGACTGTAGAAAGCCGGCTGCGGATCGGTAAGGCCACGCGGCACAAAACGCTTTTTCAGCCGCGTCAATAGAGCGCAGGAACGCGAGGCGACTTTTTCAGCCACCGCAAAACCGCATTGCCCCGGACCGCCTTTTTCTGAAAGAACCCGACGACTAGATTCGAGACACCCCAGCCCATCGGAGCAAGCCACCATGTCCCCCCTGAGTCCTCTCGCATCCGGCGCCCGTATCGAGTCCCGGCTTCCCGGCTTCCATGCGGGAGCCATCGAAGGGTGGCGCGGCATCCATGTCCGGCCGATCGAGCCGGAAGATTTCGAACGCGAACGCGCATTCGTGGATGGGCTCTCACCACGCACTGCCTACCAACGCCTGATGTCGGCGAGAAAGCCGTCGGACGAAGAGCTCCGGCGCTGGACCGACATCGATCGATCGCGTGAGGGAGCCATGGTCGCGACGGTCTTCGTCGATGGCCTGGAACGGCAGGTGGGGGTTGCGCGCTACGTCATCGAGGGCGCCGACGAAGAGGCCGAGATCGCCATCGTGATCGCCGACGACTGGCAGGGCCAGGGGCTCGGCGGGCGTCTGCTCACGGCATTGATCGATCTGGCCCGGCAGTCGGGCATCAGGCGGCTGGTCGGGAGCACCTTGTCGGAGAACAGGGGCATGCTGGCGCTCGCCCGGCGATTCGGCTTCACGCTCTCCAAGGAGCCCGGGCTCGCGATCATCACCAACTTGCGCCTGGATCTGCAGGCAGGGCCGGTTCGTCATCGTCGCGCAATGTGAGGCCCATAGCATCGCGGTCGAAGCCGGCACATCAGCCGCTGCAACGATCCAAGGAAATCGACACATGAAAGCCTCGCCCATCATCAAGATCGTCTCGACCACGGCCATTGCGTGGATGCTCGCAAGCTCGGTGCATGCCCAGGCCGGCCGCAGCCGCGCCGACGTGCAAGCCGAGGCGATCGCTGCCGCCCACGCGCCCAACCAGAACGTCACCCGCGGGTCGCGCGGCGCCGAACCGTTCAACTCGGTGGCCGATCCCGCGGCGGTGCAGCAGCAGGCCGTCGACACCGCGCGCGCGCCCAATCAGAACGTGACACGCGGCTCGCGCGGCGCCGATCCCTTCACCTCGACGGCCGACCCCGCCGTGGTTCGGGCCCAGGCCGAGGCCGCTGCCGCCGCCCCCGATCAGAACGTGACCAGCGGGTCGCGGGTGAACAGCAAGGTCGTGTCGACCCTGCCCAATGCAGCCCAGGTGCGGGCGGAGGCTCAAAAGAGCGCGCCTCGGTGAAGGGTGACGGCCTGCGGTCGAAACCTCAAAACCAGCAATAGTTGACGGAACGCCACATTCCGCTTGCCGGTAAGTGACGGCTCCGGCAGACCCGCGCACAATCCCTCGAGCCGTCCGGCAATCCAGATCGCCGGGCCTGTCCGAAGGAGGGTTCGGCCATGGGATGTGCGTCTCGACGAGTGCCCGGCAGAGGCGCTCCGGCCCGGCGGCCGGCTGGTGGGCCGGGGACGCACCTTGCCCGGGCCTGCACACGCATATCGGCCGCCGCCGCCCTCTGTGCAGGCAGTTGCGGCGCCTTCGCCCAATGCAGCCCGGCACCTGCCGGCGCCACGACCCTCTGCAATCCCGGCGCCAGCATCGCCGCCCTCGCTCGGCCGCAAACCGGCGCCTACATGGGCATTCAGCGAATGACGAGCTTCGCCTTCGTGCACAGCCTGCAGGATCGGTGGGGCGACCCGCTGCAACTCAGCCCGGGCAACGCCTGGATCCGCGCCGGTGGCCAGGGGATGAGTTCGACCAGCGCCGACGGCCGGTTCGACACCGACAGCAGGGGCTGGGTCCTGCAGGGTGGCGCGGACGTCGCGAAATGGTCGCTTTTCGGCGGTGCGGACCGCCTGCACCTCGGCGCCATGGCCGGCTATGCCAGCGGGCGCACGGACGCCAACGCCCTCGGCAATCCGATCCAGGCGCGCGGCGACTTCTCAGGCGGCGCGATCGGCATGTACGGCACCTGGTACCAGAACGACCGGAGCCGGCTCGGCTGGTACACGGACGTGTGGGGCCAGTACGCCGGCTTCAGCAACACGGTCGATACCGGCCTTCCCTTCGACCGCACGGGCTACGACTCGCACATCAGCATGTTCTCTGCCGAAGGCGGCTATGCCATGCCATTGGGAGCATCCGGCAACTGGGTGCTCGAACCACAGGGCCAGATCATCTATCTGCACAACCATTCGTATGTCGCCCTCGAACCGACTGGCCTCGCCGTCAAGGGCTCCCATCGCAGCGCCTACACGTCCAGGCTCGGACTGCGGCTGCGCAGCACCTCCTCCCCCGATTGGGGCTGGGGCGTGCGGCCCTATGCGGCGTTCAACTGGTGGTACGACAACACCGGCGAAGAGCTCACGGTCAACCAGTTCTCGGTGCGCGACATGTACCCGGGCAGCCGCTATGAGGTCAAGGCGGGCGTCAATGTCGATTTCAAGCCGGGCTGGGCCGGCTGGGGCGACGTCGGATGGCAGTGGGGCAACCAGTCCTACCAGGCATGGACAGTGCGCGGGGGCATGAAGTACGCGTGGTGAGTGGGGTTGACGAACTGTGCGCTAGGAGGTGTCCGATCGCATGCGGCGCACGGCGGCCCGCAACTCGCGCACGCTGACCGGCCGCTCCAGAAAGTCCGTCGCCTCCAGCCGCGCGATGTCGACGGCCGTGCGGAACGCGGAGTGCGGACCCAGGACGATCACGGGCAAATCCACACCGCGTTGCCTCAGTGCGCGCACCAGCCCGAGCGTCGCGGCCTCGTCGACATCGGCCGACGCGATCAGGCACCGCCCCGGACCACTGGGCGGCCGGGCGAGGAACTCCTCGCCGTCGTCCACGAACTCCACCGCATCGGCGATGCGTGCCAGTGCCGATTCGATCCACGCGCGCTCATCCTGCTTGAATCCGAGGACGTGGACGGTGGTGGACATGGCTTCGGCGTCTCCCCGAGGCATTGAGGGTGCCGGTTCCGGGCTTGCACCGAACCGGTGTCCGATGGTGCCGCCATCCAGGCGAAGCGACCATCCCGGCGAGCACGCAGGACCACGTACGTGGACGGACACGCACCATTGGCGGCGATTCCGCGATCCAATGTGAAGCATGAATCAGGCACCTGCCCTTGCGATCGCCATCTCGATTGCCTTGACCGGCGGACTGCGGCCGGCACCCGCTCGTGCGGGGCCTGCGGAACAGGCCCTCGCGAGCAAATTCGCCTGCATGTCCTGTCATTCCCAGACCCAGAAGCTGGTGGGTCCCTCCTTCGATGCCATCGCTGCCAAATACGGGGGCGACAACCCGAAAGCGGTGGATGCGCTGATCGCGGTCATTCAAAAAGGCGGCTCAGGCGTATGGGGTCCGGTGCCGATGCCCGCGAATCCCCAGATCTCCGAGGCGGACGCCCGCACGCTCGCGACGTGGATCCTCAGCCGCAAGTGAGGTCCCGGGCGGACCCATCGCCTGCCGTCTCGCGATTCCTCGTCATCGCAGCCCGACCAGATCCATGCGGGACATCGCCTCGGCGATTTCTCGCACCCTGACCGCATCGCCGGTCTCGAAAGCCGAAATCATCGCGCCGAGACCTTCGTTCACCTCGTCGGCTGCCGCCAGGTCGCGCCGCAGCCGTGGCCGGATGTCGGACCACAATCTTTCGATCTCCGCAAAGTGATTCGGGGGAGCATCGCTCCATTTCGGGAAATCAGCGGGCGAGCAGCGGGCCGCCACCCGCAGGCAGGCGGCCAGATCTTCCAATGCTTCCAAGAGCCTCGCGGATGCCATCGAGAAAGGGATTGCGTCCGGGATCCGACCGCAACAGGACCATTTTTTTCCATCTTCCACGCGAAGATCGCATCGCGATATTGCACCTTGGTGCAAGGCGAATTGCCCTCCGGGGCAATCGGTTGTGCGGACCTCGGCCCCGCGGCGCGATGCCGCTATCCGGCCGGCCCTAGAGATCAGGCAGATCGGCCCGGTCGACGGAACCGTCAGTGCGCTGGCGCCCTTGGCATCCTTGATCGCGAGGTTGACCAAAGGCATGTACTCACCGCTGGCGGTGGCGAACAGCAAGGACAGGGGATAGTCCTTCCGGGCTGAAGGTTGCAGGGCCTTGCGTCTGCGGCGCTGGAATGGCGGGCAGGTTCTGGGCCGGCAGGGGCGTCGCCATGGCGGAGAGCACAACAGTGGCGGTACCGAGGACCGGAGACATGAGGCGCATGGGAATCTCCTGCGCGGCAGCATCGCGACAGGTCAATTTTGGAAAGAGCACCCGCCCCGCCATCCCTGCGGCCACCTAGAACCACGTACGTGTTGATGGCAGGGTCACAGTCCCGCGAACTGGGCGGGGCCCGCCATAGAATTCAACCCACTCACCACGCGCCCTATGTCAACGTACCGCTTGCGCCGGAAGATGCCGATCCTTGCCGCGATGGTCCTCGCGGGCGGCTGGAGTTCCTGTGCCGTGGCCTTCGATGACTTCGAGGGCACCTATGTCAACGGCAGCACCACGATCACGTGGCGCGCCGGAGGGCACTCGGGCAACGAGTTCCTGTCCAGCCGATGTCCGGGCAAGAAGTTCAGCCACCGCACGCAGCCGGGCGATGCGCACAAGGGCAAGGACTACACGGTCCGGTCGGACTTCGGCTTCACGAAGCTGGTGGTGACCGGCTCCAGCCCATGCCTGCCTCGTGGGACCTACAGGCGGGCAGGACCGTAGACGTGCGGGCGTCATCTCTCGTCGTCAGGACCCACTCGTCTGCTTGAGCGCCCGACGGCGCGTCACAACTGCTCTGCCAGCGCCTCGCGCAGCGCCACCAAGGCCCTGTCGTCCTCGCTCGACTTGCGGCTCACCAAAGTAAGGATCAGGCTCGGGGCGCTTCTTCCCAGCGACACCTGCCGCACGGGGTAGGCCTTGCGCAGGGATTCGTCGAGCATGTGGATGATCGCCACGCCCAGCCCGCCGCTGACCATCGCGATGATGGCGGGCGCCGAATCCAGTTCCAGCGCGCCGCGCTTGTCCGGCACGAGCGAAAGAACGTGCCGTGCCGCCATGGCGCCGGTGACCGTGTTTCTGTCATATCGGATCCAGTCGTAGCGGCGCAGCAATGCCGTCGGGCTGGACTCGGTGGAATCGGGTGGCGCTATCAGTATCAGGTCGCGGCGCGCCAGCGGCCACCATCTCAGGCGATCGCTGCCGCCCTTGGCAGGCATGGCCACCACAGCCGCATCGAGCTGCCCTGCCTTGACGTCGGCAATCAGCGACGCACTTCGGCCACGCTGCGGTCGCACCGCAAGACGCGGGTGCCGCCCCCGCAACGAAGACAGCGTGCCGGGCAGCAGGGAAGGCAGCAGCGACTCGATGATGCCCAGCCGCACCACACCTTCGATGGCCATGGACGGACGGCGCCGCAGTTCCTCGAGCCGCAGCAGCCCTTCGCGCATTGCCGATGCCACGTCGAAGGCGGTGACCAGCGGGCGCACCTGTGCGCCCGACCGGTCGAAAAGTGCGACGCCCAAGTACTGCTCCAACTGTTTCATCTGCATGCTCACCGCGCTGGGCGTGAGGTTCATCTGCACGGCTGCGCCCGCAAAGCTGCCACTGCGGATCACGGCGTCCAGCGTTGAGAAAGTCTCGATCTTCATCAAAGTTTCTGACGTTGGGATTCAAGGATCATCGCTTTTTATTGATCGCTTGCAAGCCTAGACTGATCTTCATCGAGTGGCCGCGCGTCGCGCCGGCTCTGCACCAACCCGAAAGGACAGAAGCGCAATGAGCACCCCCTTCCAAGTCCGGCCATGGCTGGCCGAGGACGTTCGCCACGACACGTCATGGATCATCCGCATGACCGCCGAGGAAGTGGCGGGCTTCGATGCAGCGCTGGCCCACGCCCAGGGCACCGGCAAGGGCCTGCTGGAAATGAATCAGGAAGATTTCCCCTTGCCCGATGCGTCGCGGGCAGTTCTCAAGCGCGCCATCGACACGACCCAGGAACGCTGGGGCATGTGCCTGCTCAAGGGATTTCCGGTACAGCGGTGGACCGAGGCGCAGACTCGCCTGGCCTACTGGGGCATGGGGCTGTATATGGGCGTGGGCCGCACGCAGAACCGCGCCAGCGAGATCATCAATGACGTGCGCGACGCAGGCGGCAATTACAAGATCAAGGGGGGGCGCGGCTACAACACCAATGCCGGCCTGGATTTCCACCAGGACTCCTGCGACGTGGTCGCGCTGCTGTGCCGTCGCACCGCCAAGAGCGGGGGCACCAGCAAGGTGATCAGCTCGATCGCGCTGCGCGACGAAGTGCAGCGGCTACGCCCCGACCTGATTCCGGTGCTGCAGCAACCCTGGTTCCACAGCTACCAGGGCACGCAGGACCCGGCGCAGCTGCCCTTCTACAGCTGTCCGATCTTCGGTGACGACCCGATCCATTTCTGCGCCCGCACCAACCGCAAGAACTCCGATGCGGCCCAGCGCGACTTCGAGGAAGTGCCACGCCTGACGCAGGCACAGATCGAGGCCCTGGACCTGCTCGACGAACTCATGCCAAGCGACAGGCTCTGCTATTCGATGGAACTGGAACGCGGCGACCTGCAACTCTTGAACAACTACGTCACCCTCCATTCGCGCACCAACTTCGAGGACTTCGACGAGCCCGACAAGAAGCGCCATTTGCTGCGCCTGTGGCTGTCGATACCTTCTTCACAGCCTCTGCCCCCGCAGTGGGAGGAGTATTACGGGGACGTGCGCCCGGGCGCCGTGCGTGGCGGCGTCCGCGGCAGCGCCATCAGCGCCGAATTCCTGGCCTACGAGGAGCGCCATGCCCGAACACTGGGCATGGCCTGGCGACCCTGGCGGCCAACAGTGACGCGAGAGACCGCTGCGGCGAACGCCGGCTGACGCGGAGCAACCTTCGCGCCACCCGAAAAAGGAGACAAGACATGAATAGACGCAAGACACTGCTCCTGCTGGGCGCGGGCGCGGCGGCCCTGGCCGCCCCGTGGGCACAGGCCCAGACCGTGACCCGTATGCTGGTGGGCGCCACGCCCGGCGGCGGCACCGACATCGTCGCCCGCGAGCTGGCTCTGGAACTGAGCAGGCGCCTGGGCCGACAGTTCATCGTCGACAACCGGCCCGGTGCCGCGGGAAACATCGCAGCCCAGGCAGTGGCCAAGTCGCCGCCGGATGGCAGCACGCTGCTCTTGAGCTACACCAGCCACGCCATCAACCCATCGCTGTATGGCAAGCTGCCTTTCGATGCGGTCGCGGACTTCACGCCATTGGCAGGCATCGCATCTCTGCCGGGCATCCTCGTAGCCCGTCCCGACCTGCCTGCCAATGACATCAAGGAACTCATTGCGCTGGCGAAGTCCAAACCGGGCAAGCTCAACATTGCCATTGCCGGACTGGGCAGCTCCAATCACCTCGCCAGTGAGGTGCTGAAACTGGACGCGGGCATCAATATCACCGGTGTTCCATACAAGGGCACCGGTCCGGCGCTGCAGGACGTCTTGGCCGGCCAGATCGACCTGGTGATTTCCGGCGTGGCCAGCGTGCAACAGCTTCTGCGTGCTGGCAAGGTCAAGGCATTGGGTGTGACCAGCAAGCGGCGGCTGGCGGATTTCCCCGAGGTGCCCGCCATCGCCGAAGCCGTGCCCGGATTCGACTTCAGCTCCTGGTATGGCCTGTTCGGGCCCGCGGGCATGCAGCCGGCCGAGGCGGCGCGCATTTCCGCCGCTGCGCGCGAGGCGCTGGGCTCGCCTGCCATGCGCGAACGCTTCAAAAGCGAGGGTCTCATCGCCATGGGCACAGGCCAGGAGGAGTTCGGCCGTTTCGTCAAGAGCGAGATCGTCCGCTGGGGAAAGATCGTCCAGGCAACGGGAGCGAAGCCGGAATGAGCGGGCTGCGTGAACGGCTGCGCCGAGACCTGCCTCTGCTGGCGCCAGGCGTCTACGACGCACTGACTGCCCTCCTCGCCCAGCAGGCCGGCTTCGAGGCACTTTACCTCTCGGGCGGCGCGGTCGCCTACACACAGCTGGGCCGTTCCGACGTTGGGCTGACCACCGCCAGCGAAACGGCGGACGTACTCGCCCGCATCACCGATCGGGTGCAGCTCCCGGTGATCGTGGATGCCGACACCGGCTACGGCAACGCGCTGAACGTGCAGCGCACCGTGCGCGACTTCGAGCGTGCCGGCGCGGCCATGATCCAGTTGGAAGACCAGCGCTTTCCGAAGCGCTGCGGCCACTTGGCCGGCAAGACGCTCGTCAGCCGCCAGGAGATGTGCGGCAAACTGCGTGCCGCACTGGATGCGCGGCGCAGCGCCGAAACGCTGATCTTGGCGCGCACCGATGCGGTCGCCGTCGAGAGCACGCAAGCTGCGTTCGAGCGGGCCGAGGCCTATCTCGAATGCGGCGTGGATGCGCTTTTTATCGAGGCCTTGCGTTCCCGCGAGGAAATGCGTGCGGCGTGCGAGCGTTTCGGCCACCGCGTACCGCTCCTCGCCAACATGATCGAAGGCGGGCACACGCCGATCAGCAGTGCGGGCGACCTGGGCTCGCTGGGCTTTCGCATCGTGATCTTTCCTGGTGGGACGGCCCGCTGGGTCGCAGCCGGCCTGCAGCGCTACTTCGCCTCGCTGCAGGCCGAGGGCACCACGCAGCCGCTGCGCAGCCAGATGCTGGACTTTGACCAGCTCAACGAGGTGATCGGAACGCCGGAGCTTCTGAAGCGGGGTGCGGCCTATGCAGGCGATCACACGTAGACGATCTGGCGGCGGCTACCTGACCACCGGCAGGAGAGCACCTGTTCATCGTCGCTGATGCCAGGCCGCATGCTCTAGTCGGTGGCTACGGGGCGTCCTGCCGCGCATGAGCGCAAACGCACGACTCAGGGCGCTGGCGCTCGAATAGCCGCATTCGCGCGCCACATGCGCCAGCGCCATGCGGCTCGTGGTGAGCAGGTGGTCCGCGTGTTCCAGACGCAGCCTCGCCACGTACTGCCGCACATTGAAGCCGACGGCGTCGGCAAAGCGTCGCGACAGACTGCGTTCGCTCAAACCGACATGCTGTGCCAGCGTAGCCAAGCTCGGCACCGGATCCACATCGCGCTCGAGCATTTCCTGCACCGCAAGTACTTGCGCGTCGCCGTGCCGCTTGTACGCGGCGCTCCAAAGCGCGAGCTTGTTGTCGGCAGGAAGCGCCTCGGTACTGGTGTGCCTCAGGAAGCGACGTGCGCGCTGCATGCCGAAGAACCGCTCGATCAGGTGGGCACATGCATCCACCGTGGGACCGATGCCGCACACCGTGATGATGTCGGCGGCCGCCACGATCCTGAGGGAGGACCGGTAGCGGATCTCCGGAAAGCGGCGACGGATGATCGATCGCTCGCTCAGCAATCCGGTGGCCTCGCGCCCATCGAGCAAGCCTGACTTGGCCAGCAGCAGCGCGCCGCCGAAGCTCATCACCAGCGCGCCACCTGCATGTTGCCGGCACAGCCATTGGCAGTACGCCGCGTCGTCTTCGGTCGTTTCGGCTGCCGGCGCGAACTGGGCGGGCACGACCACCACGCTGAATTCACCCGATCGCTTCAGCGTCAGGTCCGGCGTCAGCGGCAGGCCGCCGAAGCTGATGACCGGAGCCTTGCTCCGCGCCACCAGGCGAACGTCGAACAGTGCACTCGCGGCGATGTCGCTGTTGCGCGCCGCAAGGGTGCCGGCGGCCTGGAGCAGGTCGCGCACCAGCAGCACCGAGCCTGCCCACGGGCGCTCGGGAAGCAGGATGGCCACGCGCACAGGAGCGGTGGCAGGTGCTTTCGTGTCAAGTATCTGGCGCTTCATGACAACAGATTCTGCGCTGCCTTTGATTCAATCGGAGCATTCGAGATTGCATTTGAATGTTCCCCATGAATGAAGCACGCAAACTGCTGGACCGCGACGAGTTGCTGATGTTGCAGCGCAAGTCCACCTGGAAGGCAGCCTGGATGCTGTTGGTCAACTGGGGCCTGATCGCGGCGAGCTTTGCCGTGGTCATCGCCCGGCCCGGCATCGCCACGGTAGCGCTCGCCATGCTGGTGCTGGCCGGCCGCCAGTTGGGGCTGGGCATCCTCATGCATGAGTGCGCGCATCGCTCCTTGACGCCCTCTCGCCCGCTGAACGACTGGATCGGCCAGTGGCTGTGCGCCGCGCCAGTGTTCGCCGACCTGTCGATCTATCGCAGCTATCACATGACCCACCACATGAAGACCGGCACAGAGGACGATCCGGACCTGGCCAACTACCGTGGCTATCCGGTCAGCCCATCCTCACTGGCACGCAAGGTTCTTCGCGACCTGCTCGGCCTCACAGGCCTGAAGGCGGCAGCCACTCTCGCCGTGCTGTATGCGCATGCGGAGCCTGAGAAGCTGCGATTCGGCTATGCCTACAAGAAGCAGAGCGCCGACCCCGCGGCAATGGATGGCGATGGTTCCGAAAAGCGCAAAGTGCGACACCTGCTGTGGAACTCCCGCCGCATCCTGCTCGTACATTCCTTGGCGCTGGTCCTGTTGTGGACCTGCGGTCACGCGATCGCCTACCTGCTGTGGCCGGCGACCTGGCTGACCACGTACATGATGGTCAGCCGCATCCGCAATGCCGCCGAGCATGGCGCACTTCCGGGCACGGTGAGCCAAGACATCTGGTCGAACACGCGGACGGTCCTCGCGGCGTGGTGGGAGCGCTTGCTGTTCGCACCCAACTTCGTCAACTTCCACATCGAGCATCACCTGGTGCCGACCGTTCCCTCCTACAACCTGCGGCGGATGCACCGGCTGTTGAGGGACAAGGGAGTGCTTCAGCAGGCCCACGTCGCCGGAGGATATGTCCAGGTCATACGGAGCCTCGTCGGCAAGCTTCACGGCGCAGCGCCTGTCGCCTCGGTCGACTTTATCGGCACTCGCAGACCGGCCAGCAAGCGCTGATACTCCGGGTTGCTGCGCAACAGATCCCGCCCGGTGGCGATCAGGCGCTCGACCTGCTCCTTGTCCAGCGCAAAGCTGGTCGGGATCCCGTTCAGGAACCGGCGCAGCGGCAGATCGGGCACGTCCTCGAAACTGAGGCGGACGAAGTACGAGGTCACGGGCCGTTCCGGCGTCGAGAGTTCGCGCGTCCAGCGCTCGAGGCCCTGCTGCGTCTGTTGAAGCGTTGACACGTTGTACCGATCCAGCTGCACATTGGTGACAGCGTTCATCGTTTGCTCGAAGGACGGCGCACGGTTGCTCTCCCCGATGCCCGCGGGCGTGTCGGCGGCGGCGTTGACCGAGATGATCGCGATGCGACGCGGCGCGGCGATGCCGAGCGTGCGGAGGTATTTCTCGGCACCACCCGCGAGTTCCACGGCGTCCAGCAGGGCGCGCAGGCCGAGGTTGTCCGTGATCCCGCCATCGACGAACTGGGCATAGCGGTACGTCACCTTGTTCCGGTAGGCCAGATCATCCTGCACCACCATGCTCAGGTAGTCGTTGTCGGCATCACGCCGCTGCGCGGCCACCAGCCATGGCGGCATGCCGGCGGCGCAACCCGCGTAGTTCTCCGCCACCACCGGTTCGAACAGCACGGGAACGGCACTGGACGCCGTGACGGCGCGGGCCAGCGGGAAACTGCTCAGGTCCGAGCACAGAAGATCGAAGTACTCCTGGACGAAGGAGAACCGGCCGCCCGAACTCAGGTCCGAACTGTTGATCAGGATCAGTGGCGCCGCCGGCCGCCGGGCCAGATCCCCGAAGGTCGCATTGCCGAACAGCGTCTGCTGGTAGTAGGCGACCGCCATTTCGGTGCGGCCGTGGCTGCTGAACCACCGCACGGGGTTCAGCAAGCCGCGCAGCAGGGCGCCCTCGACGTCGCTGCGCAGGAAGCGCTGCTCGTAGTCGACGAAGAGGCGATCGCCGTAGAGGCCATAGTAGGCCGACGTGAAGCTCCCGCCGGACACCGAGCTGATGACATTGATCGCATCCAGCAGGCGCTGCTCCTTGCCGTCGATGCGCACGCGCGTGTCGCGCAATTCCTGCATGACGCCGTAGGAGAGGGCGGCGGCGCGCGTACCGCCGCCCGAGAACGCAACGGCCAGCGTCAACTCGCCGGAATGCCGCTGCGGGTCGCGAGCGAACTCACCCAGCGAGTAGACCGGTCCCTGCCGACCTGGCGACAACGGCAGGTTGTCGACCACGCCGTAGCTGGTGCAGGCGCCAAGTGCGAGCACCATCCCTGCCAGCAGGAGCGACAGCAGGCCCTGGCGGCGCGCGAGGACAGCCGACGAAGCCGCCATGTCACACGCCCACCAGGCTGTCCGGCAAGAATGCGGCTAGGACTTCCTGACGACCGATGTGGCGATCGCCTGCGTGATGGTCATCTTCATCTGGTCGCCGACCTTGACGCCGTTCAGCATCGCCGGGTCCTTCACCTTCACTTCGGTGAAGTGACCGAAGGGCCCCCGGACCATCACGGTGCCCTTGGCCTGGTCGATGGCCCAGATGTTCGACACCAGCGTGGTCTGCTTCATCGCAGCCCCGCCGGGCAGCTGCCCGACCTGGGCGCGGTCGACGGCCGCCGTCGACGTCGCCATCCGTATCCCGTTGCCGGTCTGGAAGTCCAGCGCCACCGACTGGATGTAGGTGGCGTCGACCATGTCGCCGACCTTGACCTGTGCCAGGTTCTTGACCCGCGGGTCGACCATGACCGCGAATTCATTCCCCTCCGGCCCCTTGAGCGTGACGATGCGGTTCTTCGGGTCGATCGCGGTCACCAGCGCGGAGATCGAGACTTCCTTGAGCATGTCACGGACATCCAGCACCTTGGGGGTGGCTGAAGGCGTGCTCGGCTGCGCCAGGGCCGGCGCGCTGAAGGCCAGCGCCGAAGCCAGTGCGAGAACTGTGTACTGGGCTGCTTTCATTTCAGGTTTTCCTTTCACGTCCGGTAGGCGGAGCGCTCGCACCCCGCACTGCGGATTTTCAGGATTGCGATGCCGCGCGCCATCCGGACGGCCACGCAGGACCACGTACGTGTCCTGCCCGGCCCCCCACGTACGTGGCCTACGTGGCCACCGGGATAGGTCGCCGGCGTCATCGGTCTGAGAATCCCCCAACGGGCCCGGAAGGCGGCCGATTTTCGGAGAGTGCCCATGTCTCGCAAGCGTCGCTCCACCATCACGGTCTTCGGTCTTCTGGCGCCCGGATGCGCCCTCTTGCTGAGTCTGGCGCCGTCGGCCGCGGTGGCGCAAGCCGCAACCAGTCCATCGGGACCCGTGGTCTTCCTCGACCAGGGCTGGACGCCCGCCGAACGTGCCTGGTACTACCAGGTCTCGCAAGGTTCGGCCGTGATGTCGTACGACCTGTTCCTGAACCTCGAAACGGCAGGCAGCCAGGAGTTGTTCCGATCCGATGCCAACAGCGATCGCTTCGGCCTGATCACCCAGCCCGCCGATCCGCAGAACAACCCCGATGCGCTGCCGATCGGGCTGAGCAAGACGGTCGTCAAGAGGAAAGGCAGCAACGTCGAAGACGTGCAAATCGGCCTGACCTGCGCCGCCTGCCACAACGCGCAGCTCAACTACCAGGGCAAACGCATCCGCATCGACGGCGGCGTCGCCAACACCTTCGACATGATGGGCTACGTCGCCGCGCTCGACGATGCGATGCAGGCCACGCTGGCGGACAAGCAGAAGTTCGACCGTCTCGCGGCGAAGCTCGGCGCGATGAGCGCGGACGCGAAGAGCGAGCTGGGCAAGCGCTTCGAACGCGAAGCCATTCCGGTCCACGACTACCGCACGCGCACGCTCGCCACGCCCATCGTCTGGGGCCCGGCCCGGATCGATGCGATCTCCGCCATCGTCAACCGTTTGCTGGCCATCGAAACCCGCATCCCGGAAAACCACTCCACGCCGCTCGCGCCCACCAAGCCACCCTTCCTGTGGAACGCGCCGCACGGCTCGTGGACCCAGTGGCGCGCCTCGCAGCAGGACCCGATCAACCGCAATCTCGTCGAATCCATGGGTGTCTACCTGCCGATGAACCTGCATGCCAGGACGCCGGAGGAAGGGCTCTTCGAGTCGAACGCCCAGCTGCTGAACCTGCAGCAGATCGAGAACCAGTTGACGCGGCTCGCCCCGCCCAAGTGGCCGGAGGACATCTTCGGGCGGATCGACCGGCAGAAGGCGGCCGCCGGCAAGGCGCTGTTCGCGACCCATTGCGCGAGTTGCCACAACGCGTGGCCCTACACATGGACCGCGCCGAACAAGTACGGCAAGCGCTTCCTGGAGGTCGGGGTCGTGCCGCATGCCTATGTGGGCACCGACCCGGGTCAGTTCGACAACCTCCGGCCCTACGCCATCACGGGCAACCTCGCGCCCTATCTTCCGGAACCCTTCAAGGGCAAGGAAACCGTTCCGACCGGCGCGCTGTACCTGATCACGCAGAAGCTGGTGCTGGATCGGGCGCTGTCACAGGTCAAGCTCGACGAGCAGCAGACCATCAACCTGCACGGCTACCGCGAACTGCCGACGCCCCGCCAGCGCGAGGACGTGTACAAGGCCGCCCCGCGCGACGGCGTATGGGCGACGCCGCCCTTCATGCACAACGGATCGGTGCCCAATCTCTACGAGATGCTGGTCCCCGCCAAGGAGCGGACCAAGACCTTCTATGTCGGCCGCGAATTCGATCCGGTCAAGGTGGGCCTGGACACCAGCGGCAGGACCGGCCGCTTCCTGCTCGACACCTCGCTGCGAGGCAACTCCAACGCCGGGCATTCGTTCGAGAACGGGCCCCTCGGCAACGGCATCATCGGCCCCTTGCTGACCGATGCGCAGCGCTGGGAGCTGGTCGAATACCTCAAGTCGATTCCCGAGGAGCCGGGCCGGGTCACGCCCTTCGGCGGCCCACCCAACGCTGTCACCGGCACCGGCCCGTGGACGCGGAACTGAAAAGCCCGACGCCATGTCCGACCATGTCGACGGCCCGCGCCAGATCGGCGACCCCTCGGCCGACCTGACCGACCTGTTCGCCTTCATCAGCCCGGCGGACCCGAATCGCACCGTGCTGGCGGCGAACGTGTTTCCGTCCGCCGGCACGCAGGCGATGTTCTCGAACGCCATCGACCATGCCATCGTCGCGCGCCGCCTGACGATCGCCGGCACGGGCGAGAAGACCCAGTTCAAGCCGAGCGATCCGGAACTTCGCTTCACTTTTCGCTTCGACGTCCTGGAGCGCGCCACGCAGGGCAAGCGGCCGCTGCAGCGCGGCACCTGCACCGTTCCCGGTGGCCAGGCGATCCGCTTCGTGGTCGACGATGAAAACGGCTCGACCTCGGCCGATGGCACCTACCGCGTGTTCGCGGGACTGCGCTCGGATCCGTTCTACCTGGCCTGGATCGTGGCCGAGATGAAAAAGTTTCCCAACTTGCTTCAACACGACAACGTGCTGACCTTCCTGATCGAGTTCGACACCCGCCGCGTGCTGGACCCCGCGAAGGGGTCGCTCTTCGGGGTCATCGCCGAAACCATTCCGATTCCGAAGCCTGGCGGCTTCATCGGCCACGACCCACCGCGCATCGACTGGGTCGGCCGTCCGGAGCAGACCAACATGCGGCTGAACAACAACGGGATGGAAGGCACCGACGACGTTCGCGACCTGTGGAACCAGCAGACGCCGTTCGCGATCTCCGAGGAGTTGATGCCCCTGTTCCGAAAGCGCATGGTCGACAGCCTGAAGAACTGGGACATGCGCGACGGCAAGGAGGACTGGACGCCTGCGGCGCTGGCCGCCAACGCCAACATGTTCCTCGACGACTTCATGACGATCGACGTGACGAAACCCACCTCGGACACCAGCCACCTGGAGATCGAGAAGAGCACGCTCGCGGGCCGTCCCTACCAGACCGGCGGCGGGCGGACGGTGGATTCCGATGTCATCGACATCCTGCTCACCTGGATGGTGAACCACGACCGGGAATTCCTGCAGGGCGGCTCGACCGGCGCGACCAAGCCGGGGACGACGCGCTTTCCGTACCTCGCCGCTCCCAATGCGGAACTGCAGAACATCGCTTTCTCCGTGGACCTCGCCGCACCACCCGACCGGGTCTGGGCGCTCATCGGCGGCTTCGGCGGGCAGTGGCATCCGTTGGTCGCGAGCATCAAGTTGACCGGCACGGGTGTCGGCCAGCTGCGCACCATCGAGACCATCGATGGCAAGCAGCTCATCGAACGTCTGGACGCCATGGACAACGCGCGGCGCAGCTACCGCTACACGTCCATCGCCGGCATCCCCGCCACCGACTACACGGGCGTTCTGGACGTCAAGCCCAAGGGCAGCGGCAGTTCGGTCGAATGGCGCGTCCAGTACATGCCGGGCGGCCAGCCCGACATCATCGTGAAGACCATCAGTTCGACCTTGCTGAAGACTGGTCTCGACAGCCTGAAGCCGCGTTTCGGCGTCCCCCAATGATCGCCGAGCCCGCTCTCGCGACCGGCCCGGTCCAGGCCACCGACGGCGTCATCGCAGCCATCAACCTGCGCAGCACGCTGGCCCAGTCATGGAACCGCTTCTGGCAGGCGCCGCTGCGAGCGGGCATCGCCGAAGGTCTCATCGAGCAAGAGCAGCTCAATGCGCAGTTCCTCGGGGATCTCGACGCATACGACCGGCTGGAGCAGCTGGCGGGCCACCTGGTCCGGCTGGATCCGGAATCCGCGCGCACGGCACTCATCGAGGCCCAGGTCGCAGCTTCGACCCATCGCTTTGCCTTCGCGAGGGACTGCCTGGCACGGGCGACGCATCGAGGCTGCCCCGCGCTCGCCGCCCAAAGGCTCGCCATGAGCATCGATCAGGCCTGCGGCGTATCGCTCGAAGTCCTGTTGGAACAGCGATGGGGCCACGCCCGGGAAACGGGCCGGCTGGAAGACTGGGTGCCACTGGGTTCGCTGCTCGTGGACCTCGGCGAGTTCGACGCGGCCGAGCGCGCCTACTGCCGCGCCCTCGACGCCTACCGCGACGTCTCGCCCTTCGCGGTGGCCTGGGTCTGCTTCCTGCTCGGCGTGCTGTGGGGTGAACGCGCGCCCCGGCCACAACACGCACGGGCGGCCCGCTGGTACGCCAAGGCCATCGAGGACCTGCCCGGCTACGTCAAGGCGCGTGTGCACCTGGCCGAGATCGAAGCGGCCGAAGGACGCTGCTCCGAGGCGCGCGCGCTGCTGCTTCCGGTGCTCGCAAGTGCCGACCCGGAAGTGAGCTGGCGTCTTTGCGACGTGTCGATGGCGCAGGGCCGGCCAGCCGAGGCGCAGGCGCTGTGCGAGGCGGCCCGCAGCGGCTTCGAGCGCTTGCTTGCGCGGCATCCGCTCGCCTTCGCGGACCACGCGGCGGAGTTCTATGCCGGCAGCGGCAACGACGCGCGCCGGGCCTTCGAGCTGACCGCCATCGACCTCGCGAACCGCCCGACGCTGCGGGCTTTCGAGAAAGCCCATGCCGCGGCGATCCAGGCCGGCGAGGCACTGGAAGCCGCCAGCATCCTGGCCGCCGCCCGCCAACGCTGGGGGTCGACGCCCGCCTTCCTGCAGTCGCCGCTGGCCGCTGCACAGCCTCACCCGGAGCCCGGCCATGCCGATTGATCGCAGGACCTTCGTGCTCGGCAGCGGCATCGCCGCGGGCGGGGGCATGCTCGCATCCTTGGGCGTGGTCGCCGCCGTCGGTCGAGGGGGCGGCGCGGTGCCTGCTTCCGCGTCGACGCCGCTGGCCGCGGACACGGACGGGCCTTCTTTCGAACTCCGGATCGTGGGCTGGGATCGCAGCGACGGCGCCGCCTGGATCGCGATCGATCCGCAATGGCGGGGCGCCTGGCACTGAGCTGCGAGCCTCGGCTGGCCTGTTCGATCCAAGGATCAGCCATGGTTCTCACGTACGTGACGGTAGGTGGCCGCCGGGATGGTCTTGTCGAGGAAGCACTCACACAATGAGTTGGCCGGTCCATCGCAGATGGCCTGTGGCGGCAGTCGTTCTTCATGGCTGCAAGGAGCAATCTCAACCCCACCAAGGAGCCCTCAATGAGCAAGATTCTCGCCACCTTGATCGCCGGCCTGTTCACGGCCGGCGCATACGCACAAAACCCTCCGGGCGCATCGTCGCAGGAACAGGTCATCACCAACAGCAAGCCGCAGGAGCGGGCGCAGGCCAAGGACAATGCGCGGGCGCACGGCAAGGTCAAGAAGGTCGGTGGTGACGAGGTGACCTCCCCCCTGAACGACGACATCGGCTCGGGCAAGGCGGCAGCAGCGGGTCAGGCGCGCGCCAACGCCCGGGAGGCCGGCAATCCGGGCAAGACGCCGGGTCAATACCCTGCGCCGCCCGGTACCCCCGGCATGCCGGCCGCCAAGTAGCAGAAGCGCTCGCCGTGCACTTCGAATGTCGCCCCGTCGACGCGGCGTTCTTCGACACCGCGCCGATGCTGTTCAGCAACGTCGTCGACCTCGACGCGCTGCCGTCCAGGGTCTTTGCCATTTTCGAGGATGGCGAGTCCTGGCCCCGCTGGTTCCACGCCATTCACAAGGTGGTCTGGACCAGCGAGAAACCCTATGGCGTCGGAAGCACACGCACTGCCTCGCTGGCCACTGTCAGCATCGACGAGCACTTCTTCATCTGGGAGCCGGGGCGCCGCATGGCGTTCTACGCGACCGGCACTTCCATGCCGCTCGCCCATGCACTGGCGGAAGACTATCAACTCGAAGAGATCGAGCCGGGCAAGACCCGATTCAACTACCGCGTTGCGATGGAGCCCCATCTGACGGTCAGCTTGGGCGGTCCGCTGTCGAAGATGTATTTCGAATCGATGTTCGAAAGCGCCTGCAAGAATCTGAAAGCCTACGTCAAGCGATGAACTGCCCGGCGGGAGGACGATAGGCCACCAGAGGCCAGTTCGCCCCGCCGCCAGGGCCGGTCAGTTCGTGGCGGCCTGCTTCTTCGCTGCAGCCTTCGCGTCGCGTGCACCGACCTTCGCCTGCCCCGCTGCCGCCGCCTTGCCACCGCTGGCCTCCGGATTGAGTTCAGGCGTGGTGCCCAGATCGCCCACCGGCTTCTTTGCCATCCCTTGGGGCTTCGCATCAGCCCTGTTCTGGCCTGCGACGGCGGCCTTCCCACCAGCCGCTTCGGGGTTGATCTCGCTGGACTTGGCTTCATCGCCCGTGGGCTTGCGTACCTTGCCCTGGGGACGCGACTCGACCCTCGCTTGGGCGCGATTCTGCGCTTTGCTATTTGTTACCGGTTGTTGCTCCGACGATGCGCCAGCCGGGTTCTGGGCATAGGCGCCTGCTGCAAACAGGCCAGTGAGCATGACTGCGAGAAGTTTGGTCATCGAATTTCCTCGTGTGTTTTGAAGGGCGATTCGCCTCGGCCATCGGCGGAGGTCATGGCACAACGAAGGCCTCGTGCCTTCGGTTGACAGGAAACTCGCAATGGGCCGACTGGAATCAATCGAGCCATCGCCGATGGAGCAACATCCGCGATGGCTCTGACCAAAGGCCCGTCTGAGGATGAACGGAGACCAACGGCTGGGGCGAATATCGGCGATCGGCGAGACCAAGGCAAGCTTTTTCCGACGCCCTCCGTCATCCGCTGAACTGGATACCCGCTGTCGAGTTGGCGCATCGGCTCTGGCTGCTCCTGCAACTCTGCAGCGACCGGTTCAAGCGCTGGCGGCAATTCTTCTCCGAGGCATTGCGGCAGAACTGGTAGTCGGCACGCGCGGTCTGCTTGCAGGTGCTGTATTGCAACTCGCAGGCCGTCTGGCTGCCGCCGTCGCCCTGGGCCCGGGCCAGACCCGAAAGCGAGACGGCGACGACGGCTGCGAAGGCGAAGCGTCTCACGGCAGGAAGGCCTGCGACCATGACCGCGACCGATTTGCTCATTGCATGTCCCCAGCAGGTTGAATGGTCCGGGCAGGTCGAGTGACTCTCGACGCACCCGGCGTTCCATTGTGAAAGTTCGGGGGGCGAACATCCAGAGGGGCGCCTACCTACACCCACGTACGTGTCCGCGCAGCCCCGATTCCAAGGCTACTTCGTGCGGGTCGACTTCGATCGCGAATCGGTATCGCCGGCGGGCGCGGCCGCGTAGTAGGCGGCCAGCCCACTGATCTCCCGCGCCGTCAGCTGGCGAGCGATGCCGCGCATCTGCGCGCCGATGTCGTTGTGCCTTGCGCCGCTGGCGAGCGCTTCCAGTTGGACCTCGAGGTAGGCCCGCTGCTGGCCCTCGAGCCGCGGTGCGGCGGCGGTGAATCCCATGGGTCCATGGCAGGCGGCGCAGGCCGCGATGCCGCGCATGGGATCGCCGTGGTCGACCAGCCGCAGCGTCGCGGCATCGACCGGGGCCTGCTGCGCCTGCCCTTGCCCCCGCGCCGTGCCCGGCACCGGGAGCGCCGCATAGTGCGCAGCCAGATCGCTGAGATCGCGATCGCTCAGAGCGGCCACATAGCCGCCCATCACGGCCGGATCGCGCCGCCCGCTCTTGAAGTCCTGCAGCTGTTTGTAGATCGAGGCCCTGCTCTGGCCCGCAAGATTCGGGAAGATGGCGTCGTCGCTCACGCCCGCCGGTCCGTGGCAGCCGTTGCAGGATGCTGCAGCCAGCGCGGCGCCCCGGCCTGGATTCGCGCCCGCGAGCAGCTGCTGCGTGGCAGCGGTCCAGGCGACGTTCGATGGCGGCTCGGCGCCCGCGACCGCGGCGGCGCGCGCGTCGCGCGAGGGCAGCCCGATCGCACTGCAGATCGCGTCCCACAAGCCGGGCCCGTCGCGCCCGGCCTGTACCGCCGGCAGCCAGACGAATCCCGCTGCCGTGGCGGCGACCAGCAGCGCCGCGATCGATCCGATCCAGACCGCGAACCTGCGGTCGCGAGGGGGCGGTCGCGAGCCGGTGGTCATCACCCCCCCGTCGGGAATGCCGCCACCGCACTGCCGCGCGCCGCCAGCGCCTGCGCGATCGGAAAGCCGTAGTTGGTCACCGTGAGCGCCGCCACCAGCACCACCCAGACGCCGAATCCGTTCAAGGACGCAGGCAGGCTGCGCGGCGGATCGATGGCGAGCGAGAAGCGCAACGGTGGCTGCACGCTGATGCCTCTTCGGAACGAAGCGAGCAGCATGCCGACCAGCAGCAGCGTCGAGAGCACGAGCACGAAGCCGCCGACTGCAGACAGCGCGACCCAGATCGCCTGCGGCGCCAGCGCCGGGTCCGTGTAGTCGTAGTAGGACATGCGCCTGGGTTGTCCCATGAGGCCGACGACGTGCCATGGCAGCGTGACGATCAGCATGCCCGCGAACCAGCTCCACAGCTGCAGCCGCATGAGCGCCGACGGCAACGCCCTGCCGGTGAGCCGCGGCCACAGCTCGTAGGCGATGGCAAAGTACATGATGACCACCGCGCCGCCGAAGATCAGGTGGAAGTGCGCCGTGACGAACTGCGTGTTGTGCACCGTCGCATTCATCGCGTAGCTCATGTTGATGAGCCCGCCGGCGCCGCCCAGCCCGAGCATCAGCAGCGACAGGCCCGAGGCCAGCACCATCGGCTGCTGCCAGGGCAATGCCGCCACCCAGCCGAAAAGGCCGCGACCGCCGCGCAGCCGCCCCGCGATCTCCAGCGAAGCGCAGATGGTGAAGATCGTGAGCAGCGTCGGCACCGCGACCATGCCCGTGAACACCGCATGCAGGAACTTGAAGCCGGCGCCGACCTGCGGGTCGGTGAAGAGGTGATGCAGCCCGATCGGCATCGAGAACACCAGCAGCTGCAGGAAGGCGATGCGGCCCATCCGGTCGCTGTAGAGACGCCCGCCCGCGGCCTGCGGCAGCAGCACATAGAACGCGATGTAGGCCGGCATGAGCCAGAAATAGACGATGGCATGCAAGGTCCAGGAAAACAGCACGCGGGCCAGGCCTGGATCGATGGAGCTCGTCCAGCCGAAGGCATTGGGCAGGATCAGGAACACGATCTCCGCGCCGACCCCGAGCGAGGTCCAGGCCCACAGCAGCGCCGCGGCGGTGGTGGCGAACATCGCCAGCGGCACCGGCAGGCCTGCATGGTCGCGTTTCCATTGCCTGAAGTGCCAGACCATGAGCCAGACCCAGATCCACGATCCGGCGACCGCGCACAGGATGCCGAGGTAGTACCAGGCGCTCGCGAGCAGCGGCGGATAGAAGGTGTAGAGCACCGTCGCCTTGCCGCCAGCCACCGTCAGCAGCGCCATGGCGGCGCCGCCGAGCACCAGCCAGAGCGACAGCCACGCCATGGCCATGCCGCGCATCGGCCGGCCCAGCGCGACCGCGCACACGGCATAGCCGAAACCCATCGCGACCAGCGTCGGGAAGATGTAGGCGAGTGTGCTGCCATGGGCCGTCACGGCGATGTAGTAGCGCTCGGGGTCGACCCAGCGGTGCAGCGGACTGCGCACCAGCATCTGCCAGGCACCGAGCGGAATCGCGAATGCCAGCATCGCGAAGGCCGCCCCGAAGTGGGCCAGCACGAGCTTGCGGCTACCCTGCACAGGAGGCCCTCCGCTCGCTGCCGTGCAGGCGATCGAACTCGGCGCGTTCGAGCACCTTCACCCGCGCCCACATGCCTTCGTGGCCGACGCTGCAGTATTCGTGGCATGGCATGACATGCTCGCCGGCGCGATCGAAGCGGGTGCGCAACTCGGCCACATAGCCCGGCACCACCATGCTGTTGACGTTGGTGCCGACGATCAGAAAGCCGTGCACCACGTCCGGGCTGGTGATGCGCAAGGTGACCGGCGTGTTCGCCGGCACGACGATGCAGGCGGGCACGAACGCATATTGCTGTGCCAGCACGCGCACCACCGCCGAGCCGTCGGGCTCGATGGCGGTGCCCAGGTTGGCCTCCATGAATTCGCCCGACAGGTGCAGCGTGGCGGCATCGATCGCCTGCACCGGCGCGGGCGCGATCGCGCTCCAGTGCAGGCCGCTGTAGATCATCAGCGCCACCACCAGCGCGACGACGACCGCCACCACGCGCGCCCAGCGGCGCTCGGAGCCGTCGGTCACGCCGGGAAGCAGGTCGACCTCAGCCACTGCTGCCCCGCGGCGCGAAGACGAAGAAGAAGAAGGCGATCCAGAGCAGCAGCAGCACGAACACCGCCAACCCGGCGACCGCGAAGGCGCCGCTCGGGCCGGCATCGCCGATGCGCTCGATTTCCTGCGGACTGCCGTGGAAGGCGACGTTCTCGGCCAGGGACGAGGCCGAGACATGGTCCCTCGATGTCGCGTCGTGCGATGGCATGGCGGTCATTTCCTCTCGACTTGCGCGAGCGCGGCAAGGACCACCGCGGGCCGAAACGGCACCGAGCGCAGGCGCACGCCGGTGGCGTCGAAGACCGCATTGGCGATGGCGGACGGAATCACAGAGGTAGTGGGCTCGCCCGCGCCCCAAGGCACCTCGGTGGGGCGGTCGATCAGGTCGACGGCAACCTCGGGCACGCCCGGAAAGGTGAGGATCGGGTAGCTGGCCCAGTCGAGGCTGGTGACGGCGCTGCGGCTGAAGCGCAACTGCTCGATGAGGGTGCGGCTGACGGTCTGCACCACGTTGCCTTCGATCTGGTTGCGCAGGCCGTCAGGGTTGATGATCTGGCCGCAGTCGTGGACGACCGCGACGCGCAGCACACGGATCGCGCCGGTCGGGCGATGCACCTCGACGTCCGCGACCACGCCGACGTAGGTGCGCACCAGCTCGTACTTGGCATACGAGATGCCGCGTCCGCGCGCGAGTTCGCCGGGGTCGCGCGGCCGGGAGGCACGCGGCTCCCAGCGGGCGAAGCTGCGCAGCCGCTCCATCAGCTCGCGGCCGCGCGGGTCGCTCAGGTGCCGCATCCGCAGCTCGAAGGGATCGGTGCCCGTCGCCGCCGCGATCTCGTCGAGAAAGCTCTCCGTGCCGAAGGTGTTCTGCATGCGGCCGGGCGCGCGGATCCATGCGGCGGGCAGCGGGGTGTCGACCAGCCAGTGGGCCGTGAGCCGGTTGTCGGGAAGCGTGTAGGGAATGCCCAGGCCCGGGTCATAGATGCCTTCGTCTGACCCGTAGCGCGGCAGCCCCGCCAGCACGGCACCCAGCAGTGTCGCGCCCGAGCGCCGCATCGGCCGCTCGGGCAGATAGATGTCGGCATCCCAGGCCGCGATGCGCCCTTCTGCGTCGAGCGTGGCCCGGTAGTCGAGCAGGGTCGGCGGGCCCTTGGGGTCCCAGCCGTGCTCGTCGGCGCGCATCCACTGCAGCCGCACCGGGTGGTTGATCTGCATGGCGATCAGCGCCGCCTCGGAGCTGCAGTCGTCGGAGCCGTTGCGTCCGTAACAGCCCGCACCTTCGACATAGATGCAGCGCACCTTGCCGGTCGCCAGCCCCAGCATGGCGGCGAGCTGCTTCTGCAGCAGGTGGCTGGCCTGCGACGGCGTCCACACGGTGAGCTGGCCGTCCTTGAAGTCGGCGACCGCGCACGAAGGCCCGATCGAGCCGTGGGTGTTGAGCGGGAAGTCGTAGCTGGCGCGCAGCTGGCGTCCCGCCACGGCCGCACCGATGGGGGTGCCGCCGTGCGCCTGCAAAACCTGGTCGCGGTCGACCTTCGCGCCGCGCTGATACTCGACCAGACGGGCCTCGTCGGGCAGGCCGGCCCATGCGCTCCAGCGCGCCACGATTGCGGTCGATGCGCGAACCGCGGCCCATTCGTCCGTCGCGACGACGGCGAGGAAGTCGCCCTTGCGTACCGTGCGCAGATAACCCGGAATTCGCTTGCACGGCGTGTCGTCGAAGGCTTCCAGGCTGGCGCCGGCCGACGCGGGATGCACCATGCGCGCATGCAGCATGCCGGGCACGCGGACGTCATGGACGAAATCGAAGCGGCCGAAGATCTTGCTCGGAATGTCGAGGCGAGGAACGGGCTTGCCGACGACCGTGTAGTCGCGCGGGTCCTTCAGAGGCGCCGCCGGATCGACAGGCAGCGAGAGGCTCGCGCCCGCCACCAGCTCGGCATAGGACAGCCCCTCCCCGCCTCCCGCCACGGGGACCACCCGGCCGCCCTGCGCGCGCAGCGCCGCCTTGGTCGTGCCGAGTTGCCGCGCCGCCCGCTCGAGCAAGGCTTCGCGCGCCGTCGCCGCGGCGCGCCGGATCTGCATGCCGCCCTGCTGCACCGACAAACTCGCATAGGTCGGCCGCTGGTCGGGCGTGAGCAGCGTGTCGCCCTGCACCGGTGTCAAGCGCTCGAATGGCAGCGAGAGTTCCTCGGCCGCCATCTGCGTCAGCGCAGTGAGGGCGCCGGTGCCCAGTTCTACCTTGCCGCTGTAGAGCGTGACGCCGCCTTGCCCGTCGATCACGATGAAGCCGTCGACCTCGTCCGCGGAGACGACCCGACCGCGCGCCGCCCTCCCCGCCGACGACTCGTCGGCTGCCTGGGCTGGGACACGGAGGGTGAAGCCCACCGCGAGCGCACCGCCGGCTCGGAGCATCGCGCGCCGTGACAGGGGAACCGGGGGTGCGGCCATCTCGCGCCCTTCAGGGATTGCGGTCCGCCACGCGCATCACCGCGCGCAGGATGCGCACGTGCGTGCCGCACTTGCACAGGTTGGCGGCCAGCGCCTGCCGCACCTGCTGCTCCGTCGGATGCGGGTTGGTCGCCAGCAACCCCGCCGCCTGCATGATCATCCCGTTGATGCAGTAGCCGCACTGCGCCGCCTGCTCGTCGACGAAGGCCTGCTGCAGGGGATGCGGCCGGTCCGGCGTGCCGAGGCCTTCGAGCGTCACGATGCGGGCGCCGGCCACTGCCGACAGCGGCATCACGCAGCTGCGCAGCGGCTCGCCGTCGTAGTGCACGGTGCAGGCGCCGCATTGCGCCAGCCCGCAGCCGAAGTGCAAGCCGTGCAGGCCCAGCTGGTTGCGCAAGGCATAGAGCAAGGGCATGGCCGGGTCGTCGGCCCGCAGCGTCTCCGGCTTGCCGTTGACGGTCAGCTGGACGGAGATCGCCATGGCGCGCTTTCAGGCAAGGCCTCAGTGGGCCGCGCTCGAGGACTCCTGCAGCTTGCGCATGACCTCGTCGAGATTGAACGCCGCCGGCTTCTGCCGCGGCGGGAACTTGACGAAGGCCTCGATCTGCTGCGCCACCGCGCCCTGCATCGCGTAGACGATGTAGGCATGCGAGATGACCCAGTCCCAGTAGGTGTTCGAGTTTTCGTCGGCCCGCTCGAACGGGTCGCGCCGCAGGTTGAACATCTTCGGCGCCCGGTATCTCACGAAGGGCTCGAACCAGCATTGCAGGGTCTTCGCGCGCTGCTCCATCAGCACGACCTTCCAGTCCTTCATGCGGATGGCCATGATGTCGCCGTCGTCGCTGATGTAGAAGAACGCCTCTCTCGGGCTCTCCTTCGCCTGCCCGCTCAGGTAGGGCAGCATGTTGTAGCCGTCGAGGTGCACCTTGAAGTCCTTCTCGCCGATCTTGCAGCCCTTGACGAGCTTCTCCTTGATGTCTTCCTCGCCGGCAGCGGCCAGCAGCGTCGGCATCCAGTCCTGGTGGGACACGATGCCGTTGATGACCGTGCCGGCCTTGAACTTGCCGGGCCAGCGAACGAAGCACGGCACCCGCCAGCCGCCTTCCCAGTTGGTGTTCTTCTCGGCCCGGAAGGGCGTGATGCCGGCGTCGGGCCAGCTGTTGAAGTGCGGGCCGTTGTCCGTCGAATACATCACGATCGTGTCGTCGGCGATGCCGAGCTGGTCGAGCTTGTCGAGCATCTCGCCGATGTGCTCGTCGTGCGCGACCATCACGTCGTTGTAGTCGCCCTGGCCGCCGCTCTTGCCCTTGTGCTTGTCGGCGCAGTGCGTCCTGAAGTGCATGGCCGTGGTGTTGTACCAGAGGAAGAAGGGCTTGCCGTCCGCATGGCACTTGTCGATGAACTTCAACGCCTTCTCCGTCGTCTCGTCGTCGATGGTCTCCATGCGCTTCTTCGTCAAGGCGCCGGTGTCCTCGATCGTCTGCCCGCCCTTGCCGTCGGCCAGGCAATGCAGCACGCCGCGCGGGCCGAAGCGCTTCTTGAAAGCAGGGTCCTTCGGATAGTCCGGGTCCTCGGGTTCTTCCTCGGCATTGAGGTGGTAGAGGTTGCCGAAGAATTCGTCGAATCCGTGCATCGTGGGCAGGTACTCGTCCTTGTCGCCCAGATGGTTCTTGCCGAATTGCCCGCAGGCGTACCCGTGCGGCTTCAGCATCTCGGCGATCGTCGGGTCCTCCTTCTGCAGCCCCACGGCGGCGCCCGGCATGCCTACTTTGGTGAGGCCGGTGCGGATCGGGTTCTGGCCCGTGATGAAGGCGGCCCGGCCCGCGGTACAGCTCTGCTGCGCGTAGTAGTCGGTGAAAGCAACGCCTTCATTGGCAATGCGGTCGATGTGGGGCGTGCGATACCCCATCTGGCCGCGGCTGTTGTAGCTGATGTTCCACCAGCCCACGTCGTCGCCCCAGAGAATCAGGATGTTGGGCTTCTTCGTCGTCATGATTTTTCCTCGGGTTGGGGAGGTGCCAGGCCACCTCGAACAAACGACCTGGGAAGGCAGATCACGCAGCGGGCGCCGTCAGAACCGGAATCCGGCACCCGCGAACAAGCCACCGAGCGCGACCATGTTCAGCAGCCCTTCGTCGCGGCTGAAGCGCAGGTAGCGATAGCCGAACTTGAAGGAGACCGACGGCGAGTATTGGTAGCTGGCGCCGGCGATCGCTTCCCAGCTCGATGTCGAGTTGCCCCACCCGGCGTCGAGGTAGCCCATCAGCGACCACTTGTCGTCGATCGGTGCGATGACGCGGGCGCCGACGATGCCGTTCCACCAGTCGACCGAATCCTCTCGGCGGGGCCCGGGCAGGTGGGGGGCCAGGTCGATCTCGGTCCTGGCGTTCACGTAGCGTCCGCCCGCCAGCAGATCGACCGTGACCCGGCTGTCGAGGACGCGGTAGAGGCCCGCCAGCGTGTAGATCTGCTGCGTGTAGTCGACGTCCAGGCCGAGCGGGGCGCCCAGGACGCCCTGACGCGACACGCCGAGCTTGACGTACTGCATGTCGAGCAGCGCGCCCCAGGGGCCTCGGCGGGCCTCCAGCGTCCCCATGGCGCCGAAGTCCAGCGCGCCGAGGACGCCGGTGGAACTCACGTGCGAACTGCTGCCAGGCAAGGGACCGAGCCGAAGATCCGACGAGATGCCCGGCGCCCAGAGGTAGGGAATGATTTCGAACTGCCACGCGTCCTGCGAAGGTGCAACCTGCGCCGCGGCCGACAGCGACGCGAACGCCGCAACGATGCCCGCGACCTGCCGGGTGGCGATGAAAGCTCCGGCTCGGTGCATGCCTGCTCCTTGGGCCGCGTGCGACTCGGGAGGCCGTCAGGGCGCCGCGACGACGCTGTAGTAGACGCCGTTGGCCCCGAAGGAAGGCCGGAACCAGGAGCCGCCGACCTGGTAGTACGTGACGCCGCCGCGGTCGACATAGGTCGCGCCGGCCGGCAGCGTGGAAAAGTCGGCGCCCAGCGGGTAGGCCGGGATGGTGTTGGCCCGTGCGATCGCCGCGCCGGCGACCGCGCCCGCTGCCAGCCCGACCGCGGCGCCGGCGGCCACGGCGCCGCCGCAGTCGTAGTAGCAGCCCGGGTGGTAGTACGGCACGCCCACGGGCCGGTAGTACGGCGCATAGCCGCCGTAGCCATAGGCCGGTGGATGGTAGGTGGTGAAGCCGCCCGCCGTGGTGTGCACGGCGCCCATGCCGTAGGCGCCCGTCGTGGTGCCACCGAAGCGGTTCGTGTGGCTCGTTCCGCCATACCAGCTGTGCGTCGTGCTGCCGCCGAACGCGTTGTCGTGCGTGAAGCCACCGAAACCGCCGACCGTGCGGCCCCCCCACGCGTTGGCCCGTGCCCACGCCGCCGCCGTCGTCGGGAATCCCGTGGCCAGCAGCGCGGCCGCCAGCAGAAGAGGAGTGGCATTCCGTGGATTCATGTCGAAGTTCCTTTCGGCCCGTCAGGGAGTCTTGGCCGGCCTGCCGCCCCTGCCCTGGGGGGCTGCAGGCGCGGCGTGCGGGGCGGCCAGCGGAATCCTGCGGGCGTTGGCCGCGTTGACCGATGCGAAGGCTTCCGCGGCCACGACCGGGTCGAGCTTCCACTTCGAAAGGTCCACCTGGTGGCGCAGCAGCAGCGGATCGCCCCGGTAGGTCGCGCGCAGCCGGCGTGGCAGCTTGTCGTCGGCGCCGATCCAGATCTGCATGAAGAGTTCGTCGCTGACCACCGCGATCACGTCGGTCGTCGTCCCGTCCACGGCCCTCGAGTCACCGACGTAGAACGCCTTGGTCAGGCCTTCGGTGAGATTCTTGAAGGGATCGGCCCCCAGCACGTCGGCGAACGGAAAATAGATCGCCGCATTCTTGAAGGCCGCTTCGAGTGCGGCGTCCAGGGTAGGCGGCGCGGGCGCGATCGCCACGAGGTTCTCGGACGGTGCGAACGCGGTGAAGGTCTTGCCGTCGTAGTAGTACTCCGAGGCCTTGCCGTCGCCGCTCGTGATCACGCGCAATTTGTCCGGTCGCTGCACCAGCACCTCCGAGACGGTCGAGAAGACCAGCGGCGGGCCGATGGCCGTGGGGGTCTCGTAGCTGGCCACGGCTGTGAACATCATGGACGAGGCCCCGGTCAGCGCGCCGCTCATGGCGCGCAGCAGATCCATGGCCTTGGCTTCGAGCTGCGGCGCGGCCGGCGCGACCCGGGTCCGCGGCGCCGGACCGTCGGTCCGTGCCTGTTGCGCTTGCGCCCCGACCACACAGGCCAGGCTCGCGGCCAGGAGAACGGCCCGGATGCATGGATGCTGCTTCATGCCTGCCCCTTGCGTATTGCCGGCGTCGCGCCGCTAGCGCCGGAAGCCGATGAAGGCGGGTCCGCCCCAGCCGCCCCAGCCGCCCCAATCCATCTCGTTCATCTGGGCGGCCTCGAGGTTGTTGTTGCTCAGCTGCTTGGCGACGCGCAAGCGCTGATAGTCCTGGTACTGGGTCGCGCCGCCCACGTACGCCACGTTGTTCATCGCATCGGGCAGCACGTAGTAGATCGCCCCCTGGTAGGTCACGGGGCTGACCTTGTCCTTGGGAAGCTTGGCGAGGATCGCCTGCTGGTCCGGTTTCTTCGGGGTGATCATCTTGAACCCGGCGGCGATCGCCAGGTTGTCGTTGTTCAGCGCATCGGTGGTTGCGCAGCCTGCGGCCATGGCGACCAGTGCCACCGCAGCGACTTTCTTGAGGCGACTCATGGTGCTTGGACCCCGTGCGATCACCGAACTGGCCATCGTGGCTGCGAGAAGTGTGCTCATGACGTTTCCTTCGTTGGCGCGGCGATCGATTCTGGAAGCGGCGACGCGGTAAGACCAGCCGGGCGGCCACGTATGCCCACGTACGTGGTGCGCGGCGCTGAAAAGGATCAGTGCTTCCCCTTGACCTTGTGGTGCTTCCTGGCCGTCGTCGCCGGCTGCTCGACGGCGTCGCCGCTGCCGTCGAGCACCAGGTGGCTGGGATCGAGCTGCCGCTTCTCCAAGTCGTGCAGCAGGCCCGCCTCACTCAGGTCGATCTTGTGCGAAGAGGCCCAGTCGCGCTCTGCGGTCTGCGCCAGCCGCTGCACGGTGGCTTCGTGGTCGGTCTCGATCGCCAGCTCGCGCCGGCCGTCGAAGCTGCCCGGCGCCAGGTTGATCGAGCCCACGATGGCGCGCTTGCCGTCGGCCAGCATCATCTTGGCGTGCAGCTTGAGGTGCTTCATGGTGTGCACCTTGGCACCGACGTCCTGCAGTATTCGCAGGCCGCCGACGCCCTCGATCAGCTTTTCGGCCTTGAGGGAATGCGGCGGCTTGGTGAGGATGTGAATGTCGACGCCGCGGGTCGCGGCGCGCACCAGGCGTTCGATGATCACTGTGTCCTGGTAGCGCTCGTTCTGCACCCACAGCGAATGCTTGGCGCCGTCGATGAAGGCGGCCACCCGCGGCCGGCCGTTGTCGGGGCACCAGATCAGGCGCGAGTCGGGGTGCGGCGTGAAGTCTTGTTGCGACCAGTCGGCGTCGAAGCAGTCGACCATCTCGCGGGTCTCCAGTTCGTGCGTGGTGAGGACCGCGTAGTCGCGCGTCTCGGTCAGATCCTTGGGTTCCCAGTTCAGCGATTCCACGAAGCCGAGCTGGTCGTCGATGACCATCGACTTCTGGTGCGTGAGGTCGAACTTCGGATTGCTGTCGCGCACCTCGATGCCCGCATCGACGAGCGCCTTGCGCGCGGCCTCGTTCTCGGTCTCGCCGGTTCGCCGTGCCGGGTTCAGCATCACGCGCACCTTGACGCCGCGCTGCTTGGCGGCGATCACCGCGGCCAGCAGCGTGTCGTCGGTGAACAGGAACATGCGGATGTTGAGCGCAGTCCGGGCGCCGTTGATGGCGTCGAGTATCGGCTTGGCGGTATCGTCCGGCAGGACGATCAGTTGATGGGACATGGCGGGCCTCCGTTTTCCAGGCGGTGGCGGCTGCGGCCGCCGCGGCGCAGCGTCGTGCTGGCGTTCAGCGCGCGTTGATCACGTCGGAGACGACGCCGTTCTCGTTCACCGTGCAGTTGATGTTGCGCTGGCCGGCGCCGATGCTCAGCGTGACGACGTAGAAGCCCTCCTGCATGGTCTGCGAGTCGTAGAGCGGCTTCACGTCCTCCTTGGGCACCTTGCGCTCGCGCGAGACCGCATCGATGCAGCTGGTGCGCGAGACCTGCGGCGACATGAAACCCGCGAAGATCGGCGGGGGCTGGTAGTTGGAGCAGCCGGCAATGCCGAGCAGCGCGATGATCAGAAGGGACTTCATGACTTTTCCTCGGTGGCTGATCGATGTGGCGGGCTCATGCGTGCCCCAGGCCGGCAGCCGGGCGCCTTCGCACCGGAACCGATCCGATGCTAGGCTGCAGGTCGGGCTTCGCCCATCCGTGCGCCCACGCACTGGCACGTACGTGGACGCCCCACGCGCCATCGGCGCACCAGTTCCGTGCAGCTGCGGCGCGATCAAGTGCCGCCTGAACAGAACCGGACCGCCTCAATCGGCCGCGCCTTCCCCGTGCAGGCGGACGATCAGCGAACGCAGCCAGGCGACGGCGGGATCCTTGTTGTAGCGCTCGTGCCAGAACAGGTTGATTGCGATTTCCGGCAGCTTGGCCGGATGACGGACGTAGGACAAATCGAAAGGTTCCGCCAACGCTTGCGCCAACCGCTCGGGCACTGTCGCCACCAGGTCGGAGTCGTGCAGGATGTGGCCGACCGCGACGTAGTGCGGGACGGTGAGCACCACTCTTCGAGCCACCTTCCTGCGGGTCATGAACTCGTCGGCCTTGCCATGGCCGGTGCCTTCCGAGATCACGACGACATGCTCGGCGGCCGAAAATTCCGCCAGCGAGATCGATCGCTTGTCCAGCGGATGGCCGCGCCGGAACATGCACACGTACTCCTGCTTGAACAACCGGCGCTGGAAATAGCCGGCCTTGAGTTGCGGCAGCAGGCCCATCGCCAGGCTGACATGGCCCGCCTCCATCTCGTCCTGCAGGTTCACCGTGGCGCTGCGCACCGTGCTCAGCGACACGTGGGGTGCGAGGCGCTTGAGCTCCCTCATCAGCTTGGGCAGGAAGTAGATCTCGCCGATGTCGGTCATCCCGACCCTGAAGGCCCGCGTGGAGGTCGCAGGATCGAAGGTCGCGCGCTGGTTGATCGCCAGGTGGATGACCGACAGCGCCCGTTCCGTCGGCTCGGCGAGCTGCTCGGCGAAGGGGGTGGGTTCCATGCCCTTGGGCGTCCGGAGGAACAGCGGGTCCCCCGTCAGCTTCCGCAATCGGGCCAGGGCGTTGCTCACCCCGGGCTGCGACAGCCCGAGGCTCTCGGCCACCTTAGAAACCCGTCTATCGATCAGCAGCTGCTGGAAGACGACCAGCAGGTTCAGGTCGATGTCCTTGAGTTCCATGCCGCCCTTCCATTCGCAGAATCAATATGGCCTATTGCCCATATTCTATTGAACGATGTGATCGAACGGCCGATGATTGCCCTGCCCGCGATACGCAGGTCGTCCCGCACGACCTCACAGGAGACAAACATGGATGACACCACAGCAGCAGTGTTTCCCCAGAAGATCCACTGGGAAGACAAGGGAACCAACCGGATTCCCTTCATGGCCTACACCGAGGCCGACCAGCACAAGCGCGAGCTCGAGCGCCTCTTCTACAAGGGCCATTGGTGCTATGTCGGCCTCGAGGCGGAGATTCCGGAGGTCGGCGACTTCAAGCGCACCGTGGTCGGCGAGCGCTCGGTCATCATGGTCCGCGACGCCGAGAACGCCATCAGCGTGGTCGAGAACGTGTGCGCGCACCGGGGCATGCAGTTCTGCCGTGAGCGCCACGGCAACCGGAAGGCCGAAGGATTCACCTGTCCCTACCACCAGTGGAACTACTCGCTCACCGGCGATCTCCAGGGCGTGCCGTTTCGCCGCGGCGTCAAGCAGGATGGCAAGGTCAACGGCGGGATGCCTGCCGACTTCAAGCCCGCCGACCATGGACTCAACAAGCTCAAAGTCGCCAGCCGCGGCGGCGTGGTGTTCGCCTCGTTCGACGCTGACGTCGAATCGCTCGAAGACTTCATGGGACCGGAGATCCTCGGCTACTTCGATCGCCTGTTCAACGGCCGCAAGCTGACCATCCTCGGCTACAACCGGCAGCGCATCCCGGGCAACTGGAAGCTGATGCAGGAGAACATCAAGGACCCCTACCACCCGGGCCTGCTCCACACCTGGTTCGTCACCTTCGGCCTCTGGCGCGCGGACAACAAGTCCGAACTCCGCATGGATCGCCATCACCGCCACGCGGCGATGATCTCGACCCGGGGCGCGAGCGGCAAGGCCGACCAGGTCACGCAGGTGTCGAGCTTCAAGGAGAGCATGCAGCTCAACGACCCTCGCTTTCTCGACATCGTGCCCGAGCCCTGGTGGGGTGGTCCGACGGCGGTGATGATGACGCTGTTCCCGAGCGTGATCTTCCAGCAGCAGGTCAACAGCGTGTCGACGCGGCACATCCAGCCGAGCGGCCCGGGGGCCTTCGATTTCGTCTGGACGCATTTCGGCTTCGAGGACGACGATGCGGAGATGACGCAGCGCCGGCTGCGCCAGGCCAACCTGTTCGGCCCGGCCGGCTTCGTGTCGGCCGACGATGGCGAAGTCATCGAACTGTCCCAGAAGGGCTTCGAGCAGAAGCCCTTCCATCGAACGCTGGCGGAACTCGGCGGCCGCGAGGTCGGCGACACCGACCACATGGTGACGGAGACGCTGATCCGCGGCATGTACGAGTACTGGCGCAAGGTCATGGAGGCTTGACATGAACTTCCAGGACTACTTCGACCTGAACCAGCTCTACGCCAGCTACGCCAGCGCCGTGAGCTCCGGCCAGTGGGAACTCTGGCCCGAATTCTTCACCGAGGAATGCAGCTACCGGCTGCAGCCGCGCGAGAACCACGAACGCGGCTTTCCGCTCGCCACCCTCTCGTTCGAGAGCAAGGGCATGCTGAAGGACCGCGTCTACGGCATCCGCGAGACGCTGTTCCATGATCCCTACTACCAGCGTCATGTGGTGGGTGCACCGGTCATCCTGAAGGCCGAGGCGGACCGCTTCGAATGCGAGGCCAACTACGCGGTCTTCCGCACCAAGTTGTCCGAGCTGTCGTCGGTCTTCAGCGTCGGCCGCTACATCGACACGGTCGTGCGCACCGAGCAAGGACTGAAGTTCGCATCCCGGCAGGTCATCTACGACAGCGAGATGATTCCCAACTCGATCATCTACCCGCTTTGAGGACAGTCATGAGCGATTCCCAATGGACCGACGCCGTGCCTCTGGACGGGGTGCCCACGGACGACGTGATCGGCGTCAACGTCGATGGCCGCGACATCGCGCTCTACAACGTCGAGGGCGAGATCTACGCGACCGACAACATCTGCACGCATGGCCACGCGCGCCTCTGCGAGGGCTTCCTGGAGGGCCACGAGATCGAGTGCCCCCTGCACCAGGGAAGATTCGACGTCCGGAACGGCGCCCCCATGTGCGCACCCCTGACCGAAGCGATCCGCTCCTATCCGGTGAAGATCGAGGCGGGCCGCGTGTTCCTGTCGCTCGCCTGATTCGCGGCCATGCGCACCGAGACGATTGTCATCGTGGGCGGCGGCCAGGCTGGCGGCTGGGCGGCGCAGACCTTGCGCGCCGAGGGCTTCAAGGGCCGGGTCGTGCTGATCGGCGACGAACCCCATCGGCCGTACGAGCGTCCGCCGCTGTCGAAGGCGATCCTTTCGGGTGATGCCCACGCCGACACGGCCTACCTGCAGAAGCCGGAGGCCTTCGATGCCCTCGGGGTCGACTGGCGACCGAACGCAACGGCGGCGGCCATCGACCCGGCGGCCAAGCAGGTACGACTCGCCGACGGCGAGTCCGTCGGCTACGACAAGCTCATTCTTTGCACCGGCGGGCGTGCCCGCCGCCTGACCATTCCGGGCGCCGACCTGCCAGGCGTTCACACGCTGCGAAACCTCCAGGATGCGGCATCGCTGGGTGCGGCGTTGGTCGCCGGCCGTCGCCTGCTGGTCATCGGCGGCGGATGGATCGGCCTCGAAGTGGCGGCCACGGCCCGCAAGAAAGGCATGGAAGTCACGGTCGTGGAGGCCATGAGCCGGCTCTGCGAACGGACCGTTCCGCCCGGGATCTCCAGCTACCTGCAGCGCCTGCACACCTCCCATGGCGTGCGGATCGAGCTCGGTGCCGGCGTCGAGCGACTGGCAGAGTCGGCGAACGGATTGAGCGCCAGCCTGAGCGACGGACGCGAGATCGGATGCGACACCGTGCTCGTCGGCGTGGGCCTGATCGCCAACGACGAACTCGCGCGCGAAGCCGGACTGGCGTGCGACGGCGGCGTCTGCGTCGATGCGCATTGCCGGTCATCGAACCCCGACATCCTCGCCGCCGGCGACGTCGCCGTCTGGCACAGCGAATGGGCCGGCCGGCGCATGCGGCTGGAGTCCTGGCAGAACGCGCAGGAGCAGGGCATTGCCGCCGCCCGCTCCGCACTCGGAACCGATGTCACGCACCAGCCATTGCCGTGGTTCTGGTCCGACCAGTTCGACGTCAATCTGCAGATCTACGGCATGCCCGCCCCGCAGCATCAGGTTGTCGTCCGGGGCGACCCGGACTCGAATGCCTTCGTGATGTTCTTTCTCGATGGCGACCACGTGGTGGCGGCATTGGGCCCGAACTCCGCGCGTGAGCTGCGGTTCGCGCGGCGCCTGATCGAACGCCGCACCCCTGTCGATCCGGGGCAACTCGCCGACCTCCAGGTAGCGCTCGCCAAGCTCTAGCTTCACCTCCTTCTTTTTGAACAAAGACATGACCACGACCTATCTCTGGACGCCTCCCGCCATCCCGTCGCTGCCGGTGCGCGGCAAGGCCGAGCGCCTTCCCGTCAACCGCCTGTTCTTCGTCGGCCGCAACTATCACGCGCACGCGGTCGAAATGGGACGCCCGGTCGACAAGTCGGTCGAAGTCCCGTTCTATTTCACGAAGAGCCCGTCGACGCTGGTGGAGTCCGGCGCGACCGTGGCCTACCCGCCCGAGACGAAGAATTACCACCACGAAATGGAACTGGTGGTGGCCATCGGGACGCCGGGCTTCCGCGTCAAACGTGAAGACGCTTCCAAGCTCATCTACGGCTATGCCTGCGGCCTCGACATGACGCGCCGCGACCTGCAACTGGTCGCGCGCGACAAGGGCCGGCCGTGGGACCTCGGCAAGGATGTGGAGCAATCTTCCGTCGTGTCCGAGATCGTGCCGATGCCGGGCAAGGTGCTCGAGACCGGCGCGCTGACCCTGAGCGTCAACGGCCAGCCACGCCAGACCTCCGACCTCGACAAGCTGATCTGGAATATTCCGGAACTCATCGAGGACCTGTCGAAGTTCTACCATCTCCAGCCGGGCGACCTGATCTTCACGGGGACGCCCGAAGGCGTGGGCCCCTTGCAGCCTGGCGACCGCATCGATGGCAGCGTGGCTGGCGTCGGAGAGATCGTTCTCGACATCGGTCCGGCCGAATAAGATCCGGAGTCCCATGACCGACGACACCGCCCCTTCTCACGTTCGCCTGCAGGCCGTCGCCGGGCCGGGTCAGCCTGACCCAACCCCGGCGCTGGAAGCGCTCTATCGCGGCTTCGAGGCCGAGCTCCTCGTGCCGCTCTGGACCGAGATCGGCGACCTGATGCCGAAGCATCCGCGCAGCAAGGCGATGCCGCACCTCTGGCGCTGGGACCGGCTGCTGGAACTCGCCGGTGAGGCCGGGCGCATCGTGCCCGTGGGCCGCGGCGGCGAGCGGCGTGCCATCGCGCTGGCCAATCCCGGGCTGGGTGGCCGCCCCTTCGCGACGCCGACCCTGTGGGCCGCCATCCAGTACCTGATGCCGGGCGAGAACGCGCCCGAGCATCGCCATACGCAGCATGCGTTCCGGTTCGTCGTCGAAGGCGAAGGCGTCTGGACCGTGGTCAACGGCGACCCCGTGCGCATGTCGCGCGGCGACTTCCTGCCGCAGGCCGGCTGGAACTGGCATTCGCATCACAACGCAGCCACCGCGCCCATGGCGTGGATCGACGGCCTCGACATCCCGTTCTCCTACCTCACGGAGTCCCAATTCTTCGAGTTCGGACGCGAGCGGGTCGCCAGCACCGAGATGGGAACGCCCGATCGGTCGCGCTCCGAGCGCCTCTGGGGCCATCCCGGACTGCGCCCCCTGTCGCAGCCCGAGGCGCCAAGCGCCACGCCGCTCCTGGCCTATCGTTGGGTGGACACCGATCGGGCACTGGCCGATCAGCTCGTGCTCGAGGCCGAGGGCCACGCCGGCACCGTGAGCCCCGGCCATGCGGCGGTGCGCTTCACCAATCCGAGCACCGGCCGTGATGTGCTGCCGACGATCCGGACGGAAATGCACCGCATCAAGTCCGGCGCCAGCACGTTGAAGCGCCAGGAAGTCGGCTCTTCGGTGTTCCAGGTGTTCGAGGGCAGCGGCACGGTGAAGGTCGGTGAGCGCGTCTGGTCGGTGAAGCGCGGCGACATGTTCGTCGTGCCGTCATGGGCGCCCTTCAGCGCCCAGTGCGACCCCGCTCACGTCTGCCTCGACCTCTTCCGGTTCAGCGATTCCCCGATCTTCGAGGCGCTGAACGCCCACCGCGCGACCACGATCGACGGCGAGTAGTCGTGGCCCGGCCGGCCCGCGGCCCATCAGTGGCCCAGTGCCTCCACCCGCAGCCCGACGATCGCGCCAGCCACCGACGGATGCCCCTGCAGCGCACGCACCGCCAGGTCCACCGCCCCCTGCGCCGCCGCATCCGTCAACACCAGCGCCTGCGGGCCATGGCCTGCCCGCGCGCTGGCCAGCAGCAACCGGCGCACGGGCACGCCCTGCGCCGCCAGCAAGGCCCCCACCGCCTCGACCTGCGATGCGGCCTGCAGCGGCACCCGCAGGTAGTGCGCGCTGCACACGGCTGCGCGCGGCAGCACCGGCAGCGCCGTCATCGCATGGGCATGAAAACCCAGGTGCGGCACGCGCTGCGCCGCATGGGTGCCGTCCAGCCGCGCCACGTCGACCAGGTCGGCGATCACGGCCGATGCGGTCTGCTCCGATCCGGCGCCCGCGCCGTAGTACATCGTGAGTCCCGCCGCATCGGCCTTGACCATGATTGCGTTCATCGACCCATCGACCTGTGCCATCAGGTGCGCAGCGGGCACCAGCGCCGGCTGCACGCGCAGCTCCACGCCATCCCCCCGGCGTCGCGCGATCCCCAGCAGCTTCACCCGATAGCCCAGTTGCTCCGCGCCGGCCACGTCCTGCGCCTGCAGGGCAGCGATGCCCTCGACCTGCGCATCCGCGAAACGCAGCGGCATGCCGAAGGCATTGGCGGCCAGCAGCGTGAGCTTGTGGGCGGCGTCGACACCCTCGATGTCGAAGCTCGGATCAGCCTCGGCGTAGCCCAGCGCCTGCGCCTGCGCGAGCGCGCTGCCGAAGTCGATGCCCTCGTCACGCATCTTGCTGAGGATGAAATTGGTGGTGCCGTTGATGATGCCCGCCACCCATTCGATCCGATTCGCCGTCAGGCCCTCGCGCAGCGCCTTGATGATCGGGATGCTCACGGCCACGGCCGCTTCATAGGCCACGCTGACGCCGCGCTGCCGAGCGGCGGCGAAGATCTCGCCGCCATGCACCGCGAGCAGCGCCTTGTTGGCCGTGACCACGTGCTTGCCGTGGGCGATGGCCGCCAGCACCCAGTCGCGCGCCGGCCCGGTCCCGCCGGCCACTTCCACCACGACGTCCACATCGGGATGGGTCGCGACCTCCAGCGGGTCGGCGGTCAATGCGGCCTTGCCATCGACGATGGCCGCGGCCCGCACGAGGTTGCGGGCCGCGACGATCACCACCTCGATCCCTCGCCCCGCCCGCCCGGCGATCTCGGCCCGGTTGCGCGCCAGCACCCGGAAGGTGCCCGAGCCCACGGTGCCGATGCCGATCATGCCGACGCGCAGGGGACGGGTCGCCGCGGGAAGGCGGCTGCGGGACTCACACTCGAAGGACTGGACTGGATCGCGGTACATGAAGATCTCCGGACGGACGAACAAACAAAAAACCCAGCTGCCAGAGCTGGGTCGGATTCGTTCGGGGGAGAGCGAGAACACCAGGTGGCTGCCGAAACGGCCACCTGCGCGTGCTCAGGTGGCCGCGGTGGTAATGGTGGTAATCATTCGTGAACCCAATGCCCCGTTCGCCCGCGTGAAGGCAGGCGACATCATGCGGCCCATGAGGGCGGCGCTCGATGCGGCAGGGATGAATTGGCACGACATGGGCGGTCAGTGTACAGGAGCCCGCGCCACCGACCTCCTCCGCACCAAACAGGCGAGCGCTGCGCCACATCGGCGCACGGTGCCCGGCTTCCAGGTCCGATCACGCGCGCTTTCCCCGCAGAAGCACGCCCCGCGAGGGCAAAAACCGCAGGCACGGTTGTTGCTTGAACTTCTTCGCTGTTCCGCCGACACCGTTGTCGCGGATTTTTGCAGTGCCTCCGCTAACGATGGCGAGGGATCCGAGTGAACCGAAAGCAACGACGCCGCCGGTTCGCCTGTTCCAACCCAAGTCGCATCCGTTCCACGCGGGGGCCCGCTGCCATCGGCTGAGCTACAGCCAGTCATGGTCGCCTGCACCCCGTCAGGGGCGGTTGCGTGCAGGATCCGACATGAAAATCGCAGTGATTGGCCACGGCATGGTGGGCCACAAGTTTCTCGAGCAACTCCACGAACTCGGGCTCTCGCAGGCGCAGGTCACCGTGCTCTGCGAGGAGCCTCGCCCGGCCTACGACCGGGTGCACCTGTCCGAGTTCTTCGCCGGCAAGACCGCCGAGGACCTGTCCCTGGTCGAGCCGGGCTTCTTCGAGCGCACCGGCTTCAGCCTGAAGCTGGCGGCCAGGGCCGTGGCCATCGAGCGGCGCAACAACACCCTCACCACGGCCGACGGCGAAGTGGTGCACTACGACAAGCTGGTGCTGGCCACCGGCTCGGCGCCCTTCGTGCCGGCGGTGCCGGGCCGCGACCGCCCCCACTGCTTCGTCTACCGCACCATCGAGGACCTCGAGGCCATGAAGGCCAGCGGCGCCCGCTCGAAGAGCGGCGTGGTGGTGGGCGGCGGCCTGCTGGGCCTCGAATGCGCCAAGGCGCTGCGCGACATGGGCCTCGAGACCCATGTCGTCGAGTTCTCGCCGCGGCTGATGGCGGTCCAGGTCGACGAGGGCGGCGGACGGGCACTGCGCAGCAGCATCGAGGGCCTGGGCCTGCACGTGCACACCGGCCGCAACACGGTCGAGATCACCGACGGCGCGAGCGCGCGCCACCGCATGGTGTTCGCCGACGGCACCCACCTGGAAACCGACATGATCGTGTTCTCGGCCGGCATCCGGCCGCGCGACGAACTCGCGCGCCAGTGCCTGCTGGCGGTCGGCCCGCGCGGCGGCGTGGCGATCGACAGCCACTGCCGCACCAGCGACCGCAATGTCTACGCGATCGGCGAATGCGCCGCGTGGAACGAGCAGACCTTCGGCCTGGTCGCGCCGGGCTACGACATGGCCCGCGTGGCCGCCCGGCACATCGCCGGCCAGGACGACGCCGCCTTCACCGGCGCCGACATGAGCACCAAGCTCAAGCTGATGGGCGTCGACGTCGCCAGCATCGGCGACGCCCACGGCAAGACGCCCAGGTCGCGTGCCTACCAGTACGTCAACGAGCACAAGCAGATCTACAAGAAGATCGTGGTCAGCGAGGACGGCAAGCAGCTGCTGGGCGCGGTGCTGGTCGGCGATGCCACCGAGTACGGCACCTTGCTGCAGATGGCGCTGAACGGCATCACGCTCCCGCCCGACCCGGAATTCCTGATCCTGCCTTCGAGCGATGGCAAGGCCAAGCCTGGCCTCGGCGTGGATTCGCTGCCCGACAGCGCCCAGATCTGCTCGTGCAACAGCGTCACCAAGGGACAGATCTGCGCGGCCGTCGGCGAAGGCGCCTGCACCACCGCCGAACTCAAGGCCTGCACCAAGGCCGGCGCCACCTGCGGCGGCTGCGTGCCGCTGGTCACGCAGGTGATGAAGGCCGAGATGGCCAAGCGCGGGCTGGCGGTCGACAACCACCTCTGTGAGCACTTCGCCTATTCGCGTCAGGAACTCTATCACCTGATCCGCGTCGGCGAGATCCGCAGCTTCGAGGACCTGCTGGCCAGGCATGGCAAGGGCCTGGGCTGCGCGGTCTGCAAGCCCACCGCCGCCAGCATCTTCGCGTCGTGCTGGAACGAGTTCGTGCTCAAGAAGGACCTGGCCCCACTGCAGGACAGCAATGACTACTTCCTCGGCAACATCCAGAAGGACGGCAGCTACTCGGTGGTGCCGCGCATGCCCGGCGGCGAGGTCACGCCCGAAGGGCTGATCGCGGTCGGCCAGGTGGCGAAGAAGTACGGCCTCTACACCAAGATCACCGGCGGGCAGCGGGTCGACCTGTTCGGCGCCCGGGTCGAGCAGCTGCCGCCGATCTGGGAGGAACTGATCGCGGCCGGCTTCGAATCGGGCCATGCCTACGGCAAGTCGCTGCGCACCGTGAAGAGCTGCGTCGGCTCGACCTGGTGCCGCTTCGGCGTGGCCGACAGCGTGGGCCTGGCGGTCGAGCTGGAGAACCGCTACAAGGGCCTGCGGGCACCGCACAAGATCAAGTTCGGCGTCTCGGGCTGTACCCGCGAATGCGCCGAGGCGCAGGGCAAGGACGTCGGCATCATCGCCACCGAGCGCGGCTGGAACCTCTACGTCTGCGGCAACGGCGGCATGAAGCCGCGCCATGCCGAACTGATCGCCTCCGACCTGGGCAAGGAAGAGCTGGTCCGGCTGATCGATCGCTTCCTGATGTTCTACGTCCGCACCGCCGACCGCCTGCAGCGCACCAGCACCTGGCGCGACAACCTGGAGGGCGGCCTCGACTACCTGAAGGGCGTGCTGATCGAGGACACGCTGGGCCTCGGCGCCGAACTCGAAGCGCAGATGCAGCAGGTGGTCGATACCTACCAGTGCGAGTGGAAGACGGCGGTGAACGACCCGGTCACGCGCGCGCGCTTCCGCTCCTTCGTCAACAGCGAGAAGCCGGACGAGCACATCGTCTTCGTGCAGGAACGCGGCCAGATCCGGCCGGCCCGCGGCGAAGAACGCGCCGATGCCGATGCCGCCACCGCCTGAACAACTGAGGACCTTCGATATGACCACCAACGAATCACGCCATTGGACCGCCGTCTGCGCCGACGGCGACATCCTGCCCGATACCGGCGTCTGCGCCCTCGTCGAGGGCGTGCATGTCGCGATCTTCCGGGTCGGCCGGCAGCAGGCGCTCTATGCCATCGACAACGTCGACCCGAAGGCGGGCGCCAGCGTGCTCTCGCGCGGGCTGGTGGGCAGCATCGGCGAACGCATCGTCGTCGCCTCGCCGCTCTACAAGAACCACTTCGACCTGCAGAGCGGCGAATGCATCGAGGCGCCCGAGCACTCGGTGCGCGCCCATGCGGTGCGCGTGCAGGAAGGCCGCGTGCTGGTCGCGCTCGCCTGATCCCCACCGCCTCGCAGCTTCACGACTTTTCAAATTTCCAAGGAATCCCCATGGCCTACCTAGCCCCTGCCGAGTTCGTGACCAAGATGGTCGATGCCGGCGAATCCAAGCTGCTGATGTCGACCCGCGACACGCTGATCCGCGCCTACATGGCCGGCGCCATCCTGGCGCTGGCGGCGGCCTTCGCCGTGACCGTGTCCGTCAACACCGGCAACGCGCTGGTCGGCGCGATGCTGTTCCCGGTCGGCTTCATCATGCTGTACCTGATGGGCTTCGACCTGCTGACCGGCGTCTTCACGCTGGTGCCGCTGGCCGTGCTCGACAAGCGCCCCGGCGCCACCTGGCGCGGCTGCCTGCGCAACTGGGGGCTGGTGTTCGTCGGCAACTTCGCCGGCGCGCTGACGGTCGCGGTCTTCATGGCGATCATCTTCACCTTCGGCTTCAGCGAGGCGCCCAATGCAGTCGGCGAGAAGCTCGGCCACATCGGCGAAGGCCGCACCCTGGGCTATGCCGCGCACGGCGCCGCCGGCATGCTGACCTTGTTCATCCGCGGCGTGATGTGCAACTGGATGGTGTCGACCGGGGTGGTCGCCGCGATGATGTCGACCACGGTGTCCGGCAAGGCCATCGGCATGTGGATGCCGGTGATGGTCTTCTTCTACATGGGCTTCGAGCATTCGATCGTCAACATGTTCCTGTTTCCCACCGGCCTGCTGCTGGGCGGCAAGTTCACGCTGATGGACTACCTGATCTGGAACGAGATCCCGACCGTGCTGGGCAACCTGGTCGGTGGCCTGACCTTCGTCGGCGCGACCCTGTACGCGACCCACTACAAGACGGCGCCGAAGCGGGTCGTGGGCTGAGCGCAGCGCCTTCATGGGCAGCGCCTTGCGCGTGACGCTCGGCCAGCATTCGCTGGCCGGGCCGGGGCCGGTCAACCAGGATTTCCACGGCGCCATGCTGCCGGAAGGATCGCTGCGGACGACCAAGGGCATCGCGATCGCGATCGCCGACGGGATCGGCTCCAGCCGCGTCAGCCAGGTCGCCAGCGCGGCGGCGGTGCGCGGCTTCCTCGACGACTACTACGCCACCTCCGAGGCATGGTCGGTGCGCCGCTCGGCCCAGCGGGTGCTGGGCGCCACCAACGCCTGGCTGCATGCCCAGACCCAGCGCAGCGACGCCCGCTTCGACAAGGACAGCGGCTACGTCTGCACCTTCAGCGCACTGGTCCTCAAGGGCCGCGACGTGCACCTGCTGCACGTCGGCGACGCGCGAATCTACCGCCTGCATCCGCAAGCCCTGGAGCAGCTCACGGAAGACCACCGGGTCCACCTGTCGTCGGTCGAGTCGTACCTGGCGCGCGCCCTGGGGGCGGGCCCCAGCGTGGAGATCGACTACCGCTGCTGGGAAGCGGAAGTCGGCGAGGTCTACCTGCTGGCCACGGATGGCGCCTGGGCCGGCCTCGACGCCCGGACGGTGCACCACGCACTGGCCCGCTGCGGCGACGACCTCGACGAAGCCGCCCGCCTGCTGGCGTCGAACGCGCGGGGCGGCGACGACCGCACGGTCCAGCTGCTGCGCATCGACGAACTCCCGGCGGCGGACGCCGCGCAGCTGCAGTCGCAGCGCCAGGCGCTGGCGATCCCGCCCGCGCTCGCCCCGCGGGCGCGCTTCGAGGGCTTCACCCTGGTGCGCGAGCTTCAGGTCAGTGCGCGCAGCCACGTGCACCTGGCGCTGGACGACGCCCGCGGGCACCCCGTGGTGCTCAAGCTTCCGTCGGTCGACCTGCGCGACGACCCCGACTACCTGGACCGCTTCGTCCTCGAGGAATGGGTGGCACGGCGGGTCGACAGCCCCCACGTCGTCAAGGCCGGCACGATCGAGCGCGTGCGCGGGCACCTGTTCGTCGCCATGGAGTACGTCGATGGCCAGACGCTGGCGCAATGGATGGTCGACCATCACAGGCCTTCGCTGGACAGCGTGCGCAGCATCGTCGAGCAGCTGGCCAAGGGGCTGCAGGCGCTGCATGGCAAGGAGATGCTGCACCAGGACATCCGGCCCGAGAACGTGATGATCGATCGCGCCGGCACCGTGAAGATCATCGACCTGGCATCGACGCACGTGGCGGGCCTGGCCGACAGCGGCCGGGAGCGGCGCGCGCTCGCCATCGCCGGCACCTTGCAGTACACCGCGCCGGAGTACTTCATCGGCCAGGGCGGCAGCATCCGCTCCGACCTGTTCTCGCTGGCCGTGATCGTCTACCAGATGCTGACCAAGCAATTGCCGTACGGCCTGCACGCTTCACGCGTTCGGTCGGCCGCCGACGCGAAGCGCCTGCGCTACGTGCCGCTGCGCCACTTCCGGCCCGACCTGCCGGCCTGGGTCGATGCGGTGCTGCAGAAGGCGCTGCACCCGGACCCTGCCCGGCGCCAGCAGGCGGTGTCCGAGTTCGCGCATGATCTGAAGGCGCCGGGACCGGAGTTCCTGCGGCCACGGAGTTCGCCGCTGATCGAGCGGCATCCGGTGCGCTTCTGGCAATGCGCCACCGCGCTGCTGGGCGTGGTCACGGTCGTCCTGCTGGGGCTGCTGGTGGGCGGGAAGTGAATGGATCGCCCGGCGCAGTTCAGTCAGCAGGAGTGACAAACACAGGCCTCGCCGTGCGCCGCCGACACCAGCTCGCTCAAGATGCCGCACTCCTGGGTGGCGTGAGGCTGCGAGCAGCGACCGCGCAGCACGGTCAGCTGCTTCTCCAAGGCCTTGAGGCTCTTCAGCCGGGCGCGCACGCGCTCGATCTGCTCGTCGACCAGTTGGTTGATGTCGGCGCAATCCTGCTGTGGCGTCGCCGCGAAATCCAGCAGCCTCTTGATGTCGCTCAAGGGAATGTCCAGCGCCCGGCAATGGCGCACGAAGGACAGGCCCTCCAGGTGCGCCTGCCCGTAGGCCCGGTAGCCGTTGGGCTGGCGCGCCGGCGCCGCCAGCAGGCCTGCCCGTTCGTAGAAGCGGATGGTGCCGACGTCGACACCGGTTGCATTGCTCAGGTCGCCGATCTTCATGGTGTCGTGAGATTAAGCGAAGACATGCTCCATTTTTCCAATAATGGCGTCAACCATAGGGACGTTGGGGCGGGGCCATGCGTTTTCAATCGCCCTGGACGGCGATCGGAATCGTGAATCTGAACAGGGCACCGCCGCCGGCCCGATGCGAAGCCCAGAGCCTGCCGCCGTGCGCCTCGATCAGCTTGCGGCAGATGGCCAGGCCAACGCCCAGTCCACTCGCCTTGGTCGAGTAGAAGGATTCGAAGATCCGCTCCAGATCGCCGTTGGCGATGCCGATGCCGGTGTCCGCGACCTCCACCTGGATCTCGTCGCCCTCGTTGCGCGTGACGGAAACGCCGATGGCGCGCTCGCCGCTGCCACTCCCGATCGCATCCATCGCATTGCGCAGCAGATTGAGCACCACTTGCTGCAGATGAATCTCGTCGACGATGACCGGCGGCAGCCGGCTCGCCTCCGACAGGCGGATCTCGATGTCGCGCAGGTCGCAGTCCATCTTCACCATGCCGATGCATTCGGCGATGGCGCGATGGATGTCGATCAGCTTCGGTTCCAGTTCGTGCCGCTGCACCATGTCGCGCATGCGTGTCACCACCTCGCCGGCACGCGTGGCCTGCCCGATGACCTTGTCCAGGAGTTCCGACACCCGCGTCATGTCGGGCGCGGACTCGCCGGCGCGCCGGCGTGCCGCCAGCGCATAGTTCTCGATGGCGCCGAGCGGCTGGGTGATCTCGTGGGCCAGCGCGACCGACATTTCGCCCGCCGTATGGACCCGCACGAGATGCGCCAGCCGTTCACGCCAATGTGCCGCCTCGACCTCCGCGGCAAGCTTGCGGCGTTCGGCCGTGTCGCGTGCATGCAGGCTGCCGAACACTTCGGCCAGCAGGCTGACGCCGGGCATCAGCGCCTCCGGCCATTCCTGCGCGCGCTGCGTGCTGGCGATGGCCAAGGCGCCCGTGACCCCGACCGGCACGGAGATCGGCACCACCAGCAGCGAGCGCACCCCGGAGGCCTGCAGTGCAGCGCGATCGCCGTCGGCTTCGGGCGGCAGTTCGCCCACCCGAGCCAGGCGCACGATGTTTCCCGCCGCCAGTCGATGCATGATCCAGGGAAGATCGGCTGGTTCGCCCAGGGTCGAAGGCGGCACGAAGCCATCGGCATGCCAGCGTTGGACCGCGCGAAACATGAGGTCGCCGGATCCGCGATCCCAGAGGCCGACGCGCTCGGCCTCCATGAACTGTCCGATCTCGCGCAAGCCGATTCCGATCGCGACTTCCGACTTCCCGGGCTCGGCCAGCACCAGGGACGCCAGGATGCTGCTGGCCAGTCGCTCGAAACCGATCGCATGGTCGAGCTGCTCCTGCGCATGCTTGCGTGCGAGGGCGCTGCCGAAGACATTCGCCAGCAGCCGCATGCGATTCAGAAGATCTTCCGACCAGCGGCGCTCCGCGCGCACGCAACCGAAGCTCAGCGCGCCATGCAATTCGCCCGCCACGATGATCGGCATCGTCACGTGCGATTTGAGGCCGATGCTGCGCAAGGTTTCCTTGTCGACGGTGGCATCGGGCGGAAGGTCGTCGAGACGCTCGAACACGACCGGCCTGTTGGCCATCATCATTTCGAGAGACCAGGGAGCGAATTCGCGCGCCGACACATTCGTCATGGCGGGCCCGATGCCTTCCGCCGCGAACGAATGGGTGACCTGCATCCGCCCGCTCAAGGGAAAGACCCGACTGAGGGTGGATCGATCGATGCCGAGCGTCGAGACGATGCGCGCCAGGCTGTCGTGGATGGCACCGTCGATTTCGCCGGGGCACAGGGCGATGAATCTCGCCGACAGATCCGACAGGAGCCGTTCGAAGCTCAGGAGGTCGTGCATGGAGACCGGCGCCGGCCCTTGCACCCGGGCCGCGGTCGGTGTCCCCAAGACAGTGGATGGTCGCGCAGCCATGGACGGCGTTCCTAGTCGGCGTGAAAGCCCGATGCCTTCACGATGGGCGCCCAGCGCGCAATGTCGGCATCCAGGGTCGCTGCGAGCTCGTCCGACGAAGTGCCGGTGAGTTCGAAACCCAACTCGGCGAGCCTGGCGGCCGCCTGCGGCGAATGCACGATCGTCGCGAACATCGTCGACCATCGATCGACGACCGTCTTCGGTGTTCCCCGAGGGGCGAAAATGCCGACCCAGCCGATGGCCTGGACCGACGGATAGCCTTGCTCGATGAATGTCGGCACATCCGGCAGCTGCGCCAGGCGCTGGGTGCCCGACACCGCGATGATCCGAAACCTGTGCGCGCGATGCATCTCGATCAGGTCGGAGACCGACGAGATGCCGGCGGGAATATGGCCCGCGACGAGATCGACCGTCATCGGCCCGGCACCCTTGTAAGGCACGGGTTTCAAGACGATGCCCGCCTCCTGCGCAATCATGACGCCGAGAAACTGAGCCAGGCTTCCGGTGGAGCCCATGCCGTAGAACGATTCGGTCGGATGGTCCCTTGCCCAGGCCACGAAGCCGGCCACCGAGGTCGCGGGATGGTCCTGCGAAACCGCAAGCGCCAAGGGGTATGCCGCGATCTGCGAGACCGGCGCGAAGTCGTGCACCGCGTCGTAGTGGACATCCTTGAAGATCAGCGGCGCCAGGACCGGCACGACGAAGGGAAAGAGCGCCATGGTCTTGCCGTCGGGCGGCGCGTTCTTCAGCACCATGGCGCCGATGCGGCCGCTCGCGCCCGGCTTTTCCTCGACATGGATGTGGGCGCCATAGTCGGCGTTCGCACGTTCCGCCAGGTAGAGCGCCAGCGCCGTGGCGGAACCGCCTTCGAAGGGCACCAGGAACCTGATCGGGCCGCCGTCGTCGGCCCGCGAAACGGCAGCCAGGCAGACGCCCGTTGCAAGAGTGAGGATCCTCAGGATCTTGGCCAGCCGCATGGCCGCTCCTTCGAAAATGCGCTTGCCCGATGGCCGAACCCGAACCCGCCGGCAGCGACTTCCGATCCGTCCGCCAGGGGCGGAGTATGACACTCGCGACGCCCGAGCGAGACCGGAGGTCCTGGAACCCCAGCCTGGCAGTGGCGGCACCGACCAAGCACGTACGTGGCTGGAAAGACCCCGCCAGGGGCGATTCAGCGATTCAATCCATCCGGTGCAGGGCGCACTTTCCGCTGGAGGTGGTGTCATGTCATTCATCGAATTCGTGCATCGGGCCATCGACCTCCTTCCCGTGCTCGCGAGGTTCGCGATCATGATGGCGCTGATCCTCGCCATTCCGCGGATCGCGCGCGCCCTTCGTATTCCGGTGGTGGTGGGCTTGCTGCTGAGCGGCGTGCTGCTCGGGCCGCACATGCTCGATGTCTTCCCACGAGACCACCCCGTCGCCGAATTCTTCTCCGACCTCGGGATGTTGCTGCTGATGTTCTTCGCCGGCTGGGAAATCGACCTGGAACTGTTCCGCCAGAAGATCTTCCGCTCGCTCGTGTTCGGCCTCGCCACGACCGCCCTTCCGCTGGTCTTCGGCACCCTGGCGGCGCGGTGGCTCGGCTATCCCGTGCTGCCGGCGATCGTCGTCGGCTCGCTCCTCGCCTCGCACACGCTCCTGGCCCTGCCGATCGTCACCGCGCTGGGTGTCCAGCGCCAGGAAGCCATCGTTGTGGCCATCGGCGCCACCATGATGTCGGACACGCTGTCGCTGCTCGTGTTCGCCGTCTGCGTGCCGATGTACGTCAGCGGCTTCTCGGCCTCCGCCCTCGTCATCCAGGTCGCCGAGATCGTTGCGTTCGTCGTCTTCGTGCTGGCCGGGTTGAGTCGCGCGGCCGGCTACGTCCTGCACAAGGTGGAGAACGACGAAGAGACCTATTTCGTGCTGATGCTCGGCATTCTCGCGGTGACGGCGCTGCTCGCGCAGTACATCAACCTGCCCGGCATCGTCGGCACGTTCATGGCGGGTCTGGCGGTCAACGCGGCCGTGAAGGACAAGCCGGCCAAGAGCAAGCTGGAGTTCATGGGCACGACGCTGTTCATCCCGATCTTCTTCGTCGTCACCGGCTTCCTGATCGATCCGCTGGCGTTGGCCCGCAGCCTGTCGGAGGACGCGCTGCTCGCGGGCGGCATCATCGCCGCCCTGCTGCTGGGCAAGTGGATCGCGGCGCAGTCCTGCGGCCGCGCCTTCGGCTATGCGCCGGCCGCCCGCAGGACGATGTGGGCATTGACCCTGCCCCAGGTTGCCGCGACGCTGGCGGCCGCCCTGGTGGCGACCAAGACATTCAACGCCGCCGGCCAACCATTGCTCGACACCCGGATGTTCAACGGCGTCCTGATCATGGTGCTGGTCACGTCCATCCTCGGGCCGCTGCTGGTGCAGCGATTCGCCCCGGCGATGGCCGGCAGCGCAACCCGCGTCCGGGCGGTGCGCGGCTCGGCCGGATGAGGACGATCGGCGGCGCACACCCGTGCCACGTACGTGGCGCTACGTGGCCGCAGGACTGGATTTGTCCGGCCGCCGTGCGCACAATGCCTCCTCGCAGCGCGCAACCATGCGAAACGGATCTCCATGCAAGACCCTTCCTCAGCCACGCCGACCCACTCGACCCGAGGCGCGGCCGCGCTGGCGCAGAAGTCCTCCAGCGAGCTGGCGCTGTTCAACACCGAACTGGCGATCGATCGCACCCTGATGGCCGCGGACCGCTCGTTGATGGCATGGGTGAGGACCGCGCTGTCCATGATCAGCTTCGGCTTCACGATCTACAAGGTTCTCGAGAGCATCCGTGAACAGAGCGCGGCCTTGCCGCCCAGCCACGTGCCGCGCGACATGGGGCTGTTCCTCACCGGCCTCGGAACGGTGGCGATGCTGATGGGCGTGGTCGAGTACTGGTACCGGATCAGGAAGCTTCGCGAAGCCAAGAGCTTCCGCATCTTCCAGCCCTCTTTCGTCATGGCGCTGATCATGGCGGTCACGGGCCTGTGCGCTTTCATGGGCATCAGCTTCAGGGTGCTTTGAGGCGGAGGACTCATGGTCGATCTTCCGATGGATTTCCTCACCCGCACCTGGGCCGACATCACGAGCGGCCGGCATGCGCCGCTGGCATTCCGCTTCATCCTGCAGCCGGCGGTGGCGGCCTTCCTGGCGTACCGGGCCGGCAGGCGGGATGCACTGGACGGACGCCCGCTCTACTTCATGGCACTGGTACGCGACCGCACGCAGCGCAGAGCCTTGATCCGCGAGGGCTGGGGACATGTCAGCAAGGTGTTCATCGTGGCGGTCGTGATGGACGCGATCTACCAGTTCGTCGCGATGCGCTGGGTCTATCCGGGCGAGGCGCTGATGGTGGCTCTCGTGCTCGCGGTGGTTCCCTACCTGCTGTTTCGCAGCCTGGTGAACTGGATGCTGCGCCGCACCCGGTCCCGATGACCAGGGCGCCCTACCCGCCCGGCCGCTCGAGGCTGAGACGTATCAACTCGGTCATCGAACTCACGCCCAGCTTCTCGAGCAGCCTGCTGCGATGCTGTTCGACGGTCCGGTGGCTGATGTCCAGCTCCTTGGCGATGAGCTTGCTCGGCAATCCCTTCAGCGCGAGCTGCATCACCTCGCGTTCACGGTCGGTCAGGGCCTCGATCCGCTTGTCGAGGTCGTTGTGCCCATCGTCCACGGGCGTGCGAAGCTTCGCATCCCGGCGCAAGGCCTCGTCGATCGCATCGAGCAGCTGCTGCTCGCGGTACGGCTTCTGCACGAAGTCCACGGCGCCATCCTTGACCGCCTTGACGGCCATCGCGATGTCGCCGTGACCGCTGATGAACACGATGGGAATGCGGGCACCGATCGCCGCCAGCCGTTCCTGCAGCGCCAAGCCGCTCATGCGCGCCATGCGCACGTCCAGCACCAGGCAGCCGGGACGTGAGGCGTCGAACACCTCGAGGAAGGCAAGGGCCGAGCTGAAGGTCTCGGTGGCGAGGCCGACCGAGCTCACCAGTTCCCGCACGGAGTCGCGATAGGCCTCGTCGTCATCGATGATGAATACGGTGGGGTCCGGCATCTCGACAGTCTAGCGAATCGGCCGCGTCGTGTTGCCGCATCAGGCCGTCACTGCGTCAGGGGCCTGGAGCCGTCCGCAGGCAGGACGATCGTCGAGTCGCCGTCCGGCGAAGTCACCGTGTCGGAGTCGCTCAAGGGCGGCGGCGCGCCTTGCGGAACGACCACGACGGCGCGACCGCCGGGCGACGTGACATCGTCCAGGGGCGGCAGTCCGCGTTGGGCCCGGTCCCACGTCATGCCCGCATCGCGCACGCAGGCATCGCGTTGCGGGCGCGGCAGATGTCCGTCATTGCAGTCCGCGAGCGTGCGCTCGTAGCGCGCCCGGGCCGCGTCGAGGCCGGACGATTGCGCGATCGCGGCAGCGCACGCCGCAAGGGCGACGCAAGAGATCGCCGCATGCATGGGGCTGGGGGTCATGGTGCTGCTCCTCGGTGGGGTGACGGGAGATCCGGCGTGAGGCGAGTCGGGCGAACTGGTCTGAATTGTCCGGCAGGCAGTACCCTTTGACCAGCCCGGGCCCGACGCCGGAGGCCCGCTTGACCTTGTAGTGGGTATAGGGTGTGAAATACCCTCGAAAGCGACAACGAGATGGCCCAACACCACCACCACCCCCACGCGCCGGCGGCCGCAGCGGATGCCTGCTGCGCCGCCCCGCCACTCAGCGCGCCCGACCCCACGCGGGTCGAACCCGGCGACGCGCCGAACACCTTCCGCATCGCCACCATGGACTGCACGGTCGAAGAGTCCGAGATTCGCCGGCTGGTGGAGCCGATCGCCGGTATTCGGGGGCTGCATTTCCGCCTCGGCCAGCGGACGCTGCGCATCGACGGCACCGACGCCGCGGTGCCGCTCGCGCTGGCGGCCATTCGCAAGGCCGGCTTCGTGCCCGAACCGCTGGATGTCGCGGCCCAATCCGCGCCATCGCCCGATGGCGCCCTGCACGCGCACGGCGCGAGCCCCGGCCACCTGCGGCTCGCGGCCGCCCTCGCGCTGGCGGCCGCCGCCGAGGCGATCTCCTTCCTCGCCCCCGACATCCTGGCCTGGAAGGCCGCCGGCATGGCGGTCGCGGCGGCGGCGATCTGGCTGGCCGGCCTCGAGACCTACGCCAAGGGCCTGAGCGCCCTGCGGCACGGCAAGCTCAACATCAACGCCCTGATGTCGGTCGCGGTCACCGGCGCCTTCGTCATCGGCCAATGGCCGGAAGCCGCCATGGTGATGGCCCTGTACGCCATTGCCGAGCTGATCGAGGCGCGGGCGGTCGACCGCGCCCGCAACGCGATCAAGGGCCTGGTCGATCTCGCGCCCGCCGACGCCGAGGTGGCGCAGCCCGACGGCAGCTGGCGCCGCGTGCCGGCGACCGGGATCGCCATCGGCGCGATCGCCCGCGTCAAGCCCGGCGAGCGCGTGGTGCTCGACGGCATGGTCACGCGCGGCCACAGCACAATCGACCAGGCGCCCGTCACCGGCGAGAGCATTCCGGCCGACAAGGAGCCGGGCAGCCCGGTCTTCGCCGGCACGATCAACCAGAACGGCGAGCTCGAGTTCCGCGTCACCGCGACGGCCAGCGACTCGACGCTGGCGCGCATCATCCATGCCGTCGAGGAAGCGCAAGGCACGCGGGCCCCGACCCAGCGCTTCGTCGATCGCTTCGCCGCCATCTACACGCCCACCGTTTTCGCCATCGCGCTGGCGGTGGCGGTGCTGCCGCCGCTGCTGCTGGGCTGGCCCTGGCTGGCCGCCGTCTACAAGGCGCTGGTGCTGCTGGTGATCGCCTGCCCTTGCGCGCTTGTCATCTCCACCCCCGTCACGGTGGTCAGCGGGCTGGCGGCCGCCGCGCGGCGCGGCATCCTCATCAAGGGCGGCAGCCACCTCGAACACGCCCGCCTGCTGAAGGCCGTGGCACTCGACAAGACCGGCACCCTGACCGAAGGCAAGCCCAGGCTGGTGGCTTTCACGGCCTGGCGCGAGGCCGACGAGCGCCAGGCACGGCAGTGGGCCAAGAGCCTGGCGGCGCGCTCCGACCATCCGGTGTCGGCCGCGATCGCCCTGGGCATCGAAGACGACGCACTGGCGGTGGACGGATTCAAGGCCTTGCTCGGCCGCGGCGTCGAGGGGGTGGTCGAGGGCCGCACGATGGTCCTCGGCAACCATCGCCTGATCAGCGAACGCGGCCAGGCCGACCCGGCGCTCGAAGCCGAACTGGCGGCCCACGAAGCCCAGGGCCGCACCGTCACCCTGCTGGCGGACGAGGGCGGCGTGCTGGCGGTGTTCGCGGTGGCCGACACGATCAAGCCCGGTTCGGTGCGGGCCATCGCCGCGCTGCGGGCCCTCGGCGTCACCCCGGTCATGCTGACCGGAGACAACCAGGCGACCGCCCTCGCGCTCGGGCGCGAGGCCGGGATCGACGATGCCCGCGGCGGCCTGCTGCCGGAAGACAAGCTGGCGGCCATCCGGGGCATGCGCCAGCGCTACGGCCCGACGGCCATGACCGGCGACGGCATCAACGACGCGCCGGCCCTGGCGCAGGCCGACATCGGCTTCGCGATGGGCGGCGCCGGCACCGACACCGCCGTGGAGGCAGCCGACGTCGTGATCATGAACGACGACCTCGGCCGGATCGCCGAGACGATCCGCCTGTCGCGCCGCACGCACGCGGTGCTGTGGCAGAACATCTCGCTCGCGCTCGGCATCAAGGCGGTCTTCTTCGTGCTGGCGGTGTTCGGCAGTGCGACCATGTGGATGGCCGTCTTCGCCGACATGGGCGCGAGCCTGCTGGTGGTGGCCAACGGGCTGCGGCTGCTGCGCGGCGTGCGCCCGCCTCTTCGTTCTCCTTGACACCCTTCAGGATTCGAAAGCAACATCGCCGCCACCGACCATGCCCACGCGCCTCCTCGCCTTCATCGCCTGCGCGTTGTGGCTCATTGGCGCGCAGTCGGCGACGGCAGCGGATGCACCGGTCGCCGCCACGGCGGCCTCCCCGATCGCAACCGCGGACATCACGGCCCGCGCCGACGCCGACGAGCAGTTCGTCCAGGCCGCCATGCGCCGCGCTGCCTCGCCGGAAGAACTGCAGCGCTCGAAAGACGTGCTGGCCCGCCAGTCCGCCGCCGTCGAGGCGTTGTCGACGCTGTCCACCGGCACCGACCTCGCCGCGCTGCCGGTGCGCCGCCTCGAGAGCCTGCAGAGGCACTGGCAGCTCTATGCCCGCGAGCTCGCCGACGGCCGCGCCCGCCTCTCGCGAACCACCCACGCGCACGCCGAAGACGCCGCCTCGCTGGCCGCCCGCCGCAGCGACTGGCAGGCCACGCGCGCCGCGTCGACCGAATTGGCGCCGGCGCTGCTGCAGCGCATCGACGAGCTGATCGCGCAGATCGAGCAAGCCGAGCAGCGGGTCGCGCAACCCCTGGCCGAACTGCTCGACCTCGGCCGCAAGGCGAGCGTGCTCGCGGCCGAGGTAGAGGCCGGCCAGGCGGCGGTGCAGACTCAGGTCGAGGAACTCGACCGACGCCTGCTGTCGATGGATTCGCCGGCCCTGTGGCAGGGCGCCGCCGCCGGCCGGGCCTCCGAGACGGCCAACGCCAGCCTGCGCAAGAGCCTGGCCATCGAGACCGCCTTCGCGCGCGACCACGACGCCGCGAACGCACCCGTGCTGCGCGTGCTGGTGGCCGTCGGACTGGTGCTGCTGCCGCTGCTGTTCTGGCTGCGCCATCGCGCCGGGCAGCTGATCGCCCAGGGCCATGCGAGCGCCGCTTCGCTCCAGGCGCTGACCCGCCCCTGGGCCTGCTGGCTGGTGCTGCTGGCGCTCGGTGCGGTGGTGTTCGACTTCCAGGGCCCGGCCATCCGCCAGCAGGCGGCCATGCTGCTGGCGTGGGTGCCCGTGCTCCGCCTGCTGCCCGAGCGGATCCTGCAGGCCGTCGGCCCCTGGGCCTATCTCAGCGCCGTCTTCTACTTCCTGAACGTGCTGGCCTCGCTGCTGCTCGGCAACGAATTCCTGTACCGGAGCATGCTGCTCGCGATGGACCTGGCGATGGCCGGCACCCTGGTCTGGCTGGTCGCGCGGGCGCGCCGCGCCGCCGGGACCGCGGACGCGCCGTCCAGTCCGACCCCGATGATCTACCTGCTGGGCGCCGCCTCGGCGGTGCTCGTGGCGGCCGCGGTCTCCAATCTGCTCGGCAACCTGTCGCTGTCGGCCATGCTGACCAGCGCCGTGCTCGACACCAGCTACCTCGCCCTGGTCATGTATGCCGGGGCCACGGTGCTGGTGGCGCTGTTCAGGGTGTTGCTGGCGCGGCCTGGACCGGCGCGCCCGGGGGCCCGCAACACCAGCTCGCTGATCGACGCCGGCGCCAGGATCGGCCGCACGCTGATGGCCGTTGCCTGCGTCGTCATCGGGCTGCAGGCCTTTCGCATCTATCGCCCGCTGTCGGACTTCCTGCTGACGATCCTCTCCTACGGATTCACGATCGGCGTGGTGTCGCTGAGCCTCGGGAACATCGCGGCGTTCGTGGCCGCCGCCTTCCTGGCCTTCTGGCTGGCGCGCACGATCCGCATGCTGCTGGCCGAGGACATCCTGCCTTCGCTCGCGCTCACGCGTGGCGTGGGCAACAGCATCTCGACCCTGACCTACTACACGATCCTGCTGGTCGGCCTGCTGTCGGCGCTGGCCGTGCTGGGCTTCCCGATCGGACAGCTGGCCATCGTGTTCGGTGCCCTCGGCGTCGGTATCGGCTTCGGGCTGCAGGACGTCGTGAAGAACTTCGTCGCCGGCCTGATCCTGATGTTCGAGCGGCCGATCCAGCCGGGCGACGTGGTCGACGTCGCGGGCATGTCCGGCACGGTGCGCCAGATCGGCATGCGGGCCACCATCGTGACCACCTTCGAAGGCGCCGACGTGGTGGTGCCCAACGGCATGCTGCTGGCCGACAAGCTGGTCAACTGGACGCTGCGGGGCACCCGTCGGCGCATCGACATCAACGTCAGCACCGGCCCCGACGTGCCCCCGCGCACCACCATCGAGCTGCTGCTTGCGATCGCCCGCAGCGTCGACGGCGTGGCCACGGTGCCGGAACCCGCCGCCCTCATGACCGGCCTGACTGCCGGCGCCCTCGACTTCAACCTGCGCGCCTGGACCACCGACAGCGTCAGCTGGGTGGTGGTGCGCAGCAACCTGGCGGTAGCGGTGCGCGAAGGCCTGGCGGAAGCCGGCATCGAGGTGCCCCGGCCGCAGAGCGACCTGCACCTGCGCGGCCTGTCGGCGGAGTTCGCGCAGGCGCTGGCGGGCAAGGAGCCGTCTTAGGACTGCCGCAGCACGTCGTCGAACAGCGCCAGCAGGTGGCGCGCGAACAGGTCCATGTTCAAGGCCCGTTCGGCTTCGCCGGTCGCGACGGTCCGGGTCGACGTCGCGGCGCCGGCGACCGCGAGGCACACATGGCCGGGCGGGTCGCCGTAGGGGCTGCCCGACGGCCCCGCCGCGCCGCTTTCGGCCAGGCCCCAGGTGGCGCGCAGCTGCTGGCGGACCCGGTTGGCGACCAGTGCGGCATAGGGCTCGGTCTCGCCGCGCAGGCCGGCGACGTCGGCGGGCGTCAGGCCGAGCAGCGCCCGGCCGGCGCGCCGGGTGTAGACCACGGCGCCGCCCAGGAAGAAAGCCGAGGCCCCCGGTATCGCCAGCAGTGCCGCCGAGACCAGCCCGCCGGCCGAGGATTCGGTGACCGCGACCGTCTCGCCGCGCTCCTTCAGGGTGGCGCCGACGCGGGCGGCAAGCATGGAGAGTGGTGGCAGGTCGGACATGCGGCTATCGTAAGGGCGCTTTCCCCTGGCCGCAGAGCCCGCTAGACTCGACCGCCAGCGAGGTCCCCACCATGATCTTCGAGCAAGTTGCAACCGGCGGCTGCCAGTCCTACCTCGTGGGCTGCGACGAGACCCGCGCCGCCGTCCTGATCGATCCGGCGCTGAGCCAGATCGACCACTACGTGGCCCTCGCCGCGCAGAACGGGGTGCGCATCCGCTACCTCATCGACACCCACACCCACGCCGATCATTTCTCGGCCACCAAGGAACTGGCGCGCCAGCTCGACGTGCCGGTCGTGATGCAGCGGGCCAGCCCGGCGCCCTTCGTCGACATGCGGCTCGGCGACGGCGAGATGATCGTGGTCGGCCAGATGCGCCTGCAAGTGCTGCACACGCCCGGCCACACGGCGGACTCGATGTGCATCCAGGTCGGCGACCGGCTCTTCACCGGCGACACCCTGCTGATCGGCGGCACCGGCCGCACCGACCTGCCGAGCGGCGACCCCGAGGCGCTCTACGACAGCCTCTTCAACCGGGTGCTGCATCTCGACCCGGCGCTCAAGGTGTACCCGGCTCACGACTACAAGGGCCGCAGCCATTCGACGATTGGCGAGGAACTGGTGTCGAATCCACGGCTGCAGAAGCGCGAGCGGGCCGCCTTCGTCGAGATGATGCGCAGCCTCAACCTCACGATGCCGACCCACATCACGGAAGCCCTGCGCACCAACATGAGCGGCGGCAAGACCGTGGCCCGGCTGCTGGCCGAAGCCACCTCGTCGGTGCCCTTCATGTCGCTGGTCGAGCTCAAGGGTCGGGTCGAGGCCGCCGAGGACGACCTGATCGTGCTGGACGTGCGCGAACGCGATGCCTTCGAGGCCGGCCACATCCCCGGCGCCCGGCTGCTGCCGCGCGGGCAGCTCGAGCTGCGCGTCAACCAGGAGCTGCCGGACCCGACGCGGCGCATCCTGACCTGCTGCGAGCTGGGCTACATCTCGACCCTGGCGGCGGCGACCCTGCGGGAGATGGGCTTCCTGCACGCGGTGGCGCTGGATGGCGGCATGAAGGCCTGGCGCGAGGCCGGCTATCCGCTGGAGCCTACTGCGAATGCCGGCGCCCCCGGCCATACATCAGCAGCATCGCGATGATGACCGCGCCGTAGATCACCTGGCGCCCCATCTCGGGGATCTGCATCACCGAGAGGATCGACTGCAGCAGCGTGATCAGGATCACGCCCACCACCGTGCCGACATACGAGCCCCGGCCGCCGAGGATGTGGGTCCCGCCCAGCACGACGGCGGCGATCGCGGGCAGCTGGTAGGCGTCTCCCATGGCCTGGTAGGCCTTGGTCGAATAGCCGGTGAGCAGCACGCCGGCCGCCGCCGAGCAGGCGCCGGCGATCGCGAAGCACAGCAACGTGACCCGCCGCGTGTCCACCCCCGACAGGTAGGCGGCGCGCTCGCTGTTGCCGACGCCGTAGATGGCACGGCCCAGCGTGGTGCGGTGCAACAGGAACAGGGTGCATGCGCCCACCACGATCCAGACCAGCAGCGGATTGGGAATGCCGAGCAGCGAGCGCCCGGTGGCCAGCAGGTGCATGGCCGGCGTGGCGCGGTCCTGCGGCGCGAAGCCCCCGGTCTGGACCACGATCAGGCCCTGGGCCACCGCATTGATGCCGAGCGTGAAGATCATCGACGGCACCCGCAGGTAGGCCACGCCGATGCCGTTGACGATTCCGAACAGGCAGCCGCAGAGAATGCCGAACGGAATCGCGAGCCACTCGCCGGCAGGGCCCCACCAGCCGGCCGCGGCCGCCGACATGACACCGCCGACCGTCACCAGCCAGGGCACCGACAGGTCGATGCCGCCCAGCAGGATGACCAGCATCGCGCCGGTCGCGACGAGACCGAGGAACGAGGCGATCTGCAGTTGCAGCAACAGGTAGTCGGCCGAAAGAAAGTTCCTCGAGTAGAGGCTGCCGACCAGCAGCAGCCCGAGCGTGCAGGCCGCCGCCGCGACGACCGGCAAATGGCGGGAGCGCCGGAGGCGAAGGGCGAGCGCGGTCACGATGGCGGCGTCACTTGAAGAGGTCGAGCCGGTTGTCGACCTTCAGCAGCCGCAGCGCCCCGAGGCTGACCGCGGCCAGCAGGATGACGCCCTGGAACAGCGGCTGCCACAGCGGCTCGAGATCGAACACGAAGAGCAGGTCGCCGATGGTGCGCAGCACCAGCGCGCCGAACACCGAGCCGATGGCGCTGCCCGCGCCGCCGGCGAGCGAGGTGCCGCCGATGACCACGGCGGCGATGGAGTTCAGGGTGTAGACGCCGCCGATCGCCGCCGAGGCCTCGCCGGAATAGGTGACGAAAGTCAGCAGCAGCCCGCCGATCGACGCCAGCAATCCGGCCAGCGTATAGGTCACGAGACGGGTGCGGCCGATGTTGACGCCCGACATGTAGGCCGCCGCTTCGGCCGAGCCGATCGCCAGTGCCGCGCGGCCGACCGCCGACCGCCGAAACGGTACCCAGACCAGCAGGACCACCGCGAGCAGCACCACCAGCATCGCGGGGACGCCGCCCGGCAGCGCGCCGGTGAGCGCGTCGGCCAGGCCGGCATGGACGTCGCCGCCCGGCACCGGCCGCAGGCCCAGCGCGAGGCCGAAATAGACCGCGCCGGTGGCCAGCGTCGTGATGATCGGCTGCAGCCGGCCATAGACGATGATCGCGCCGTTGATCCAGCCGCACAGCGCGCCCGTGGCCAGCACGACGAGCACGCCGGCCGCCGCCTGCAGGGGCGTGCCGACCACCAGGTGCGAGGCGAGGCAGTTCGCCAGCACGAACACCATGCCGACCGACAGGTCGATGCCCGAGGTCAGCACCGGCAAGGTCTGCGCCATCGCGACGATCGCCAGCAGCACGCCCTTGTTGGCGGCGGTGGTGAGCACCGGCACGGTCCAGCCGGTCTGGTGCTTGGCGATGTAGAGCGCGAAGATCAGCACGAACAGGGCGGCGGCGGTCCAGCAGGCGCGCTGCTCGCGCAACCGGAAGCGCCAGTCCTCGCGCATCAGTGCAAGGTCTCCGCCGTGAGATTGAGCGCGCTGGCCACCAGCGCGTGCTCGGTCAGCTCGGCGCCGGCCAGCCAGCGCACGATGCGGCCGTCGAAGAACACGGCGACACGGTCGCAGCAGCCGATCAGCTCGGCATAGTCGGTCGAATACAGCAGCACGGCGGCGCCCTCCTCGGCCAGGCGCCGCAGCAGCACATAGATCTCCTGCTTGGTGCCGACGTCGATGCCGCGCGTGGGGTCGCTGAGCAGCACGATGCGCGGCGCGTTCATCAGCCATTTCGCGATCACGACCTTCTGCTGGTTGCCGCCCGACAGCGTCGCCACCGGGTCGCCGAGTTCGGGCGCCTTGATCGACAGCCTGCGGACCATCGCGGCGGTGGCCTCGACCTCCGCCGACGCGATGACGACACCGGCCCGGCTCAGGCGATCGAGCGCCGCGAAGCTCAGGTTGTCGCGCACCGACATCGGCAGCATCAGGCCGTCGGTCTTGCGGTCCTCCGGCACCAGGGCGATGCCGATCCCGCGGCGCTTGGCCTGGCGCGGGCTGCCGGCCGAGACCGGATCGCCGCCCTGGCGCACCTCTCCGGTCACCCCGCGCAAGACGCCGAACAGCGCCAGGAAGAACTCGCGCTGGCCCTGGCCGTCGAGCCCGCCGAGCCCGACGATCTCGCCCGCGCGCACAGCCAGCCGGATGTCGTGCAGCCGGCCGCCCCACGACAGGCCGCGCACGTCCAGGGCCGGCGGCGCCGTCTCGGCGGCAGCGCGCGGCGGCGGCTTGGGCGGGAAGGCATGCGCGATGTCGCGGCCGATCATCATCTCGACCGTCTGCGCATCGCTCTGGCTGCCGGCCTCGAAGGTCGCCACGTGCCGGCCGTTGCGGAACACCGAGCATTCGTCCGCCAGTTCGGCGATCTCGTTCATGCGGTGCGAGATGTAGACGATCGCCAGGCCCTCGTCGCGCAGCCGCTTGAGCAGGCCGTAGACCCGCTGCACGTCGGCCGCAGTGAGGGCCGAGGTGGCTTCGTCGAGGATCAGGATCTTCGGCTGCCGCGACAGGGCCTTGGCGATCTCGACCATCTGGCGGCGCGACAGCGAGAGGCTGTCGACCGGCGCCAGCGGATGGATGTCCTCGGCCCCGGCGCGGGCCAGCGCCGCCTCGGCCACGCGGCGCTGGGCCCGGCGGTCGATGAGGCCGAGGCGGGTCGGCGGGTTGGTGATGCAGATGTTGTCGGCCACGCTCAGGTGCGGCATCAACGACAGCTCCTGGAAGATGCAGGCGATGCCCGCCGCCACGGCGTGCTGCGGATGCACGAAGCGGCGATCGCTCCCCTCGAGGACGATGCGGCCCTCGTCGGGTTGCACCACCCCGGCCATGATCTTGATCAGGGTCGACTTGCCCGCGCCGTTCTCGCCCAGCAGCGCATGGATGCGCCCGGGCGCGCAGGCGAACTGCGCGCGGTCGAGCGCCCGCACGCCGCCATAGCGCTTGGAGACGTCGACCAGCTCGAGGACCGGGTCCAAACCGAAACGTCCGTCGCGTCAGTTGTTCTTCTCGTCCTTCGACATGATGTCGGTCGCCTTCAGCGTCACGCCGCAAGGCGGAAAGTCGTTGGTGGTGAAGAAGTTGTCCGTCAGGTCGGGGAAGTAGTTCTCGCCGGCCTTGAAGTCGGGGTGGGTGGCGGTCGGGATCGGCACCGAGATCAGCTGCGGCATCACCTTGCCTTGCAGCGCCGCGACGGCCGCCTTCATCGAGATCGCGACCAGCCCCGGCGACTGGCCCATGGAGGTGCACAGCAGGCCGTCCTTGGCGCGCTCGACGCACAGCTTGCGGAAGCCGTTCTCGGCCTCGCCGGCCACCGGAATCATCTTGTGCTTGGCATCGATCAGGGCCCGCACCGAGCCGGTCGATCCGCCCTGGGTGTACATGCCGTCGAAGTTCTTGTGCACCGCCACAGCATCGGCCACCGCCTTCTGGGCCGTGCCGTCGTCCCAGTTGCCGACCACTTCGACGACCTCGAACTTGTTGCCCGGCGCCTCGACCACCTTGCGGAAGCCCAGGTGGCGGTCGCGGTCGACCGAGTTGCCCGGAACACCGCGCACCTCGAGCAGCCGGCCGCTCTTCGACGGGATGTTCTTCACCAGCCATTCGCCCGACTGCGCGCCCATCGCGGTCTGGTCCTCGTTGACCATCATCACCTCGGTGCTGTCGAGCACGTTGTCGAAAGGCACGACGACGATGCCGGCGGCATTGGCGCGCTTGATCACCGGCGCGAAGGCCGTCGGGTTCACCGCGATCGTCACGATGGCGTCGTAGCCCGAGTTGATGAAGTTGTCCATGGCCGCGATCTGGGCGGCGACGTCGGTGCCGGTCGAGACGATCTTGAATTCCTTGATCTGCGGTTTCATTTCCGGCGTCGCCGCGTAGGCCTTGGCCATCTTGATCATCTGGATGCGCCAGGTGTTGCCGACGAAGCCGTTGGCCAGCGCGATGCGGTATGGGCCCTTCTTGGCGGGCCACTGGAAGTACTTGGTGCTGGCGTCCCAGGGCTTGAAGCAGGCCGGGTTCTCGCCGGGTCCGCTGACCACTGCCGGTCCGGCCGCCATGACGGCACCGGTGGCGAGGCATGCGGCGACCGCCGCGGCGAAGCGTGTGCGAATGATCATTGCTGTCTCCTTCGGAGGACTCGGTCGGGGCGACCGGCCAACGGACGAACAATGCCGTGCGCCCCCGGCACGTCGTCCGGCGCGCAAGGGGCCCGGACATCATACGAATATGTGGTCTTTCGGCCCGCTTGGTGAATACCCTTGCCTCAGGCGACGATCACGCGCGGACACGCCTTGCGCAGCGCGGCGAGCGCGCCCACCTCGCGCGCCCTGGTGTCCGTGACGGCGATGTCGATGTCGGCGCTGCGGACGTAGGTCACGCGGCTGGCCTGGCCGATCTTGCTGTGGTCGGCCAGGATCACCACCTGCTGCGCCTGTTCCGACATGGCGCGCGCGACGGCGGCTTCGTGGTGCTCGAAGCTCATCGCGCCGTGCTTCGGATGCAGGCCCGCCGGCGACAGCAGCGCCACGTCGGCACGAAAGCGCCGGATGTCCTCCAGCGTGCCTTCGCCATGCGTGGCCTGCGTCTTCACGTCGATGGCGCCGCCCAGCAGGCGCACCTCGTTGCGCGCGGCCCGGCCTTCGTCGGCACCGGCCAGCTTGAGTGCGATGGCCAGTGAGTTGGTGATCACGGTCATGCCGCTGAGCGTCGCGATCTCTTCGGCCAGGATCGACGTGGTGCTGCCGGCATCGAGGAACAAGGTCTGGCCGGGCCGCAGCAGTGCGACAGCGGCCCGGGCGATGGCGCGCTTTTCCTTCTGGCGTGCGATCAACCGCAGCGCCAGCGGCGGCTCGGGCTCGGGCGGCGTGGCGACGGCGCCGCCATGCACCCGGCGCAGCTCGCCCAGCCCTTCGAGCTCGAGCAGGTCGCGCCGCACGGTTTCGCGCGAGACGGACAGGTCCTGCACGACGCGGTCGACGCTCAGGCGGGAGAAGGTGGCCAGCAGGCTGCGGATGCGGAGGAAACGTTCTTCTTGGAGCATGGGAAGGAGGGTCTGGGCGCCGCGGCAACGAGCGCCATGATTGCACGCCGCGGCGCCGCCCCGGTCAGAGGTCCGCCATGCCCATCGCCGGATCGCTGACCGTGTGCTTGCCGGTCTCGACCCGGCCGGCGAAGCGCCGGTAGTAGCGCGGGTCGGTGTCGCAGGTCACGGCGAAGTCATACCACTGGCCGCTGGCGGCCAGATCCCAGTGCTGGTCGACCGTGCTGTTGCCGGCGACCGAGGCCGCCCACGGGCCATCGCCGCGATAGGCCTTGGCCTTGACCGTGAAGCCGGCCGCCTTCGTGCCCGTGTTCATCATGGTCAGGTAGACGTTGCCGTTCGTGATGTCGTAGCACACCCGCACTTCGGGTTGGGCCACGCCGTTGGCACGCAGCGCATTGAGGTCGCCCTTGAAGTGGCGATGGAAGCCGTTCGGGCCCAGCACCCACAGGTCGTACAGCCCGGCGTCGTCGGTCATCGCGGCCCAGGTGTCGTCCAGCGTCTTGCCCGCCTCGACCATGTAGCGGCGCGGCAAGCGGTCCAGGTGCAGCTTGTCGTAGACGTGGAACACGGCGGCCTGCTTGCCGGTGTTGGCGAACAGCAGCTGCACCTTGCCGCTCGCGGCGTCGCAGCGCGCACTGGTGTGCAGCTCGTAGGGCAGCGCGCGCGAGGGCCGGGTTCCGGTGGCCTGCTTCGGCAAGGTCGCGGTGCCGGGCAGCGCCACCTGGGTCAGCGCATCCTGCGACGCACGCAGCGTGTCGGCGGCGGCCTTGGTCGTGCGCCCGGCCAGCGTCGGCAGCACCTCGGTGTTCGGGGTCGCGAAATTGAAGACGCTCGTGAGGTCGCCGCACACCGCGCGCCGGAACGCACTGATGTTGGTCTCCTTGACGCCGAAGCGGGCCTCGAGGAAGCGCAGCACCGACGTGTGGTCGAAAGCCTGCGAGTTGACCCAGCCGCCGCGGCTCCAGGGCGAGATGACATACATCGGCACGCGCATGCCGGGGCCGTACACGCGGCCGTCCGGCGTGTCCTGGTCGACCGTGCCGGGGGGCGCCGGATGGGTGAAGTACTCGACGCCCATCTCGGCGTCGACCAGCGTGGTCTTGCCGGCGGCAACGCCGCCCGCGTCCTTCGATGGCGCCGAGGGCGAAGGCACGTGGTCGAAGAAGCCGTCGTTCTCGTCGAAGTTGACGATCAGCACGGTCTTGCTCCAGACCTCGGGCACGGCGGTGAGCGCGTCCAGCACCTCCTGGATGTACCAGGCGCCCTGCACCGGGCTCGACGGGCTCGGATGCTCCGAGTAGGTCGAGGGCCCGACCACCCAGCTGACCTGCGGCAGCTTGCGGTTCAGGATGTCCTGCTTGAAGGTGGCGAGGAAGCCGCCGTCCGGCATCGTGTTGGCGATGCCCTTGTAGAGCGGGTTGCCGACATTGTCGGAGGCCGGGTCATAGGCCGGCGACACCACGCTGCCGTCGTGGCTCACGGGCTTGCCCGAGGCCTCGTTGGCAAGGCGGTACTGCTTGAAGCCGCACAGCGGGTTGTCGGTGTAGTTCGACGGCATGTTCTGGTAGACGATCCAGCTGACACCGGCCTTCTCGAGGCGCTCGGGGTAGGTGGTCCAGCCATAGCCCTGGGTCGAGGGGCCGATATCGTCCCATTCGTTGGTGACCATCGCCACGTTGGCGCCGGTCGGTCCGTTGGTGCCGGTCCAGTGGAAGCTGCGGTTGGAGTTGGTGCCGGTGTGCATCGCGCAGTGGTAGGCATCGCACACCGTGAAGGCATTGGCCAGCGCGAACTGGAACGTCAGCTCGGCCTCCCGGTAGTAGCCCATCGACTGCGTGAAGGGCGCGGTCGATGTCTTCTTGTAGGTCGGCCATTTGCTCAGGCGGCCGCCGTCCCAGGCGTTCTGGCCGTCGTTCCAGTCGTGCGGCGTGCCCTTGACGCGCAGCGCGTTGCCCTTGGAGCTGTCGAGGTAGTAGGGCGTGACGATCTGGCCGGCCAGGTATTCCTGCTCCCACACTGTGCGGCCGTTGGGCAGCGGGATCGTGAACCGGTCGCCGAAGCCACGCACGCCGGCGAGGGTGCCGAAGTAGTGGTCGAACGAGCGGTTCTCCTGCATCAGGATCACGACGTGCTCGACGTCCATGATCGTTCCGGTCGCATTGTTGGCCGGAATGGCGAGGGCGCGGCGGATGGCCGGCGGAAAGGAGGCGAGCGTGGCGGCGGCGATGCCGGTGGTGGCGGCGCCGCGCAGGAAGTTGCGTCGTGAAGTCATGAGGGGTTCCGGTCGGGGATCAGGGCGCGCAGCGCATTTCGGGTTTGGCGGATGTGTCCGGCGTCACGGGCGCGGCGGGCGTGCCGGAGGTGCCGGGCGAGGTCGCGGTGCCGCCGGCGACCGGAGGGATCGCACCGTTGCTGCCGCCGCCGCCGCCGCAGGCACTCAGCGCGAAGACGGTCGCGAGGCCGAGCAGAACCGCGCGCCAACCAGGCCGGAGTTCGGAACAGGAGGAAGCGAAACGCGCATGCATGGAATCTCTTTCTTTCGTGAGCGGATGTCGGGTGGGCGAAGCTCCAGAGCGCGCCGGGTGCGTCTCGTTGCCGATGAGGCAACTTTTGCATTTGCACTAATTTCCACAAACACTCTGGATGCCACAATGATGGCCGCGGCACATGTCAGTGCTTTGACAGGCGCAGGGTGTCCCGCGTCGCTGCGGACGCGACGTCGGTCGAAGAGATTCAGGGAGCGGCGCGGGGGCCGTTCAGCCCCACACCTCGCCGCGATCGATCTTGCTCTTGGCGTAGCCGTCGGCGGCGATGAGGGCGGCTTGCCGATCGGAAAACTCGCCGGGCACGAGATGCCGCGGATGGGCGCCGGGAATTCCGGGGAAGAGGTCGAAGGACACCCAGGCCCAATAACGCCGATACGGCGACGGGCTTGTGAAGGCCAGCACCCGGTAGCCCTTGTAGACAAAGGTGAGTTCAGCTGGGGCCACGTTCTTGTCTCTTCCTCGTTGAGCGCACGAGTATGCCGGCATCCATCGCGGCGCGGCGAGCCGGCGCCGGCGCCGGCGAAGTAGGAAACGTCCGGCCTTCTCTTCAGTTCGCCGCTGAACCCGGGGGCGCCGTGCCGGTCGCATAGTCGCTCCACGGTCTCGGCAACACCCCATGGGCACTCCGGGACCGCGGAGGCCCTCCGCACGGACGAAAGTCGGCGGAGGGCCTTTCGTTGGGCAATCCAGCCGGGAATCGGGAGAACGGGCGATGGAAGTGGGCGTCTACGGGTTTGTCGCACTGTCGGCGGTGCTCGTCGGTGCGGTGGCGGTCTATCTCCGCAAGCGGCGCCGCGACGACATCGCTCAGGAGATCGAGGCCCAGTTGCGGAAGTCGGCCGAGACGATCCGCGACCAGCCCTTCAAGTGACCCGGGCAGGCCGCAGAATGCGCGGATGGAGAACAGCCCCACCCCCGACAGCCCAGGCCGGGCACGGCGCATCGCGCGCCGGGTGCTGATCGCGCTGTGCGTGCTCGGTCTGCTGCTGGCCGCCGCCTGGGTCGCCCTGCGGCGGGCCTATCCGCCAGAGCGGCTGGCGGCGATGCTCGCGGAAAGTGTGACGGCCGCGACCGGACGCGCCTTTCGCATCGACGGCGAACTCACGCTCCACCTGCTGCCCCGGCTCACGATCGATGCCACCCAGGTGGCACTTGCCAATGCCGAATGGGGCACGGAGCCCGACATGCTGCGGGCCCGCCACATCGGCTTCGAGATCGATCTGCGCGACCTGCTGTCGGGCATCGTGCGCATCCGCAGCGTCGACATCGAGGGCGGCGAACTGCGGTTCGAATCCGATGGCAGCGGCCAGTACAACTGGCGCCTGGCCGCACCGGCCGGCGGTGCCGGCGGTGGCGCTGGCGCTGGCAAGGCGGTGCCGCCGATCTCCCTGGACCGGCTGGCCGCGACCGATGCCCGCATCAGCTATCGCCAGGGGCGCGAAGGCGCGGCGCAAGAACTGCACATCGAATCGCTGGTCGCCGAGTCGGCGGGCGACGGGCGCAGCCAGCTGACCGCGGGCCTGGCGCTGGGCGCCCAGCGCTGGGCCATCGAAGGCCACACCGGCCCGCTGGATGCCCTGCTGGCCGGTGCTCCCGAGTGGCCACTCGACCTGCAAGCCACGGGCGAGGGCATCTCGGCGTCGCTGCAGGGCAGCATGGGGACCGGCAAGCACGCCGGGGCGCTGGACGCGAAGCTGTCGCTCCAGGTCAGCGCCGCCAAGGCGCTGGCGCCCTTGGGCGCCGCGGCGGCCGCCGTCCCGCTCCCCCTCGAGTGGAAGACCACGCTCACGCACACGCCGGGGCAATGGCGCGCCGACGCGATGCAGCTGTCGCTGGCCGGCCAGCGCCTGAGCGGCAGCGCCAGTCTGAAGGCCGCAGCAAGCTCGCCCGTCCGGCTCGAGGCCGAGCTCGCGGCGCCGACGTGGACGGTCGCAGGGCTGCCGCCACTGTCGGCGATCCAGGCCCGGGTCGCCTTCGAACCCGGGCGCCTGCAGGTCGAGCCGTTCAGCTTCGCAATTGCGGGCGGCCAGGCCCGCGGCCAGCTCCGGATCGGGCTGCCGCCAGGTGCGGCGCCGCGGATCGACCTGCAGCTGAGCGCCAGGTCGATGGCGATCGAATCGCTGGAGGCCGGGCGCGCCGGCGCCCGGCTCTTCAAGGGCGGGCGCGCCAACCTCGACGCCAAGCTGGCGATGAGCGGCCGCACGGCCTGGGCGCTGGCCGAAACGTCGACCGGCGAAGCGCTGCTGACCGCGCGCGATGTCGGGCTGGTGGGCCGGACCGCCTCGACGGGCCGCGACATCCTGGCCCGCCTGATCGACGCCCTGATCCCGACCGGCCAGTCGCGCGACAACCTGGTCATCGAGTGCGCCGTGGTCCGGCTTCCGCTGCGCAACGGGGTGGCGGCCATCGACCGCTCGATCGCGGTGGAGACGCGGCAGATGGCCATCTCGGCCAGCGGCGAGATCAATCTGGCCCGGCGCACCCTCTCGCTGGCGTTCCATCCGCAGGTCAAGCGCGGCCTCGACCTGAATCCGGGCAGCCTGGTCGACTTGCTGGTGCTGCAGGGCCCGCTCGACGCGCCCGTCCTCAGCATCAACCCGCGGGGCGCCGTGCGCCAGGCGGCCAACGTCGGCGCGGCGGCGGCGACCGGGGGGCTCACGCTGCTGGCGCCGATGCTGCGCCCCTTGAGCGGCGCGCCCTCGAGCTGCAGCCAGGCCGAGGGCAAAAAAACGGCCGCCGCGGCCGGCAGCCCGGCGACCAAGGCGCCGCAGCCACGGCACCGGTTGCTGCCCTGGACAAATGCCGCACCCGCCCGGTAGGACGACGGCGCCCCGGGGCTCGTCGCCCAGCGGCCGTTGGCCTAACATCGGCGCATGGACGAACTCCTACAGCGCTCGGCGGGTCTGCCTGAAATCAGGCTCGCGGCCGGCGACACGGTGGTGCGCGAAGGCGACGCGGGCGACGGCCTCTGGATCCTGGTCTCGGGCACGTTGATGGTCAGCAAGGATGGCATCGCGATCAATTCGGTCAGCCGTCCCGGGGCGGCGATCGGCGAGATCTCCCTGCTGCTCGATTCGCCCTACAGCGCCACGGTCGTGGCGAGCGCCCCCAGCATCGTTCGCTTCGCGGCCGACGGCCTGGCATTCCTGATGAGCGACCCGGCGATCACCCGGGTGATCGCCGCCGGCCTGGCCGAGCGCCTCAATCTCGTCACCACCTACCTGGTCGACCTCAAGCACCAGTACGGCGACTCGCCGGGCCTGGCCATGGTCTCCGAGGTGCTCGGCCACCTGGCGCACCGCCAGGGGCCGCCGGCGCGACCCGGCTCGGCGCGCGAACCCAACCCCGACTACTGACGCCCGGCGACGCCGTTCGAGGCTCAGAACACCGAACGCAAGGGAGCGCTTTCGGCCTCCAGCGCCAGCGCTTCCTCGCCCATCATCGAGTGCCACGAAGCCGTACCGGCCGCCAGGTCGATCACGATGTGGGCCGGCACCGGGCCGATCTGCTTGCCGGCATTGAACACCCAGGTGGCACCGATGCGGTCGGCCCAGGCGCCCGCCGGCTTGAACGGCGGCTCGTGCACATGGCCGCAGAACACCAGCTCGGGCTGGTACTTCGCGATCCAGGCCGCCAGGTCGGCGTCGCCATATTCACGCTTGCCGGTCCAGCAGGTCGGCGAGCCCAGCGGCGGCCAGTGGTAGATCCAGACCCAGCGCGCGGGGCGTCTCGCGGCATCCGCGGCCAGCTGCAGTTCGAGCGCCGCGCGCCCGGCCGGGCCATCCCACCAGGGACAGATGGTGATCAGGGTGTCGCCGATGGCCAGCGATTCGCCGTCGGTCGAGACACCGGCGCGGCGACACTCCGCCAGCCACAGCGCCGCCCGTTCGCCGTGCTGGTCCGGTCCCGTCAGGTCGTGGTTGCCCGAAGCCACCACCAGCGAGGTGGCCGGACGCATCAGCGAAAAGTAGCGCAGCAGCACGACCGACTGGGCATCGAGCGACACCGGCGAGCTGACGTCGAGGTGATCGCCGGCGAGCACCACGAGATCGTAGGAAGGGGCCGAGCGCACCACCCAGTCGAGCTGGGGCAACGCGTAGTGGAGGTCGGAGACAAGGAGAATGCGCACGACGGGGACTGCAGCGACGGAGCTCGCATTGTCGCGTCCGGGCCGGCCCGGCCAGGCGCGCAAGCCGATGCAAACGGCCGAGCCGCGCACCGCCATATTGCGTATTGACGTCCTCGTGCAAAACTCGAGCCGGCGCAGACTTCCGGAGACCCACCCATGACGACCGACGCCCAGCCCGCCACCCTCACCCTCGATGACGGGCAGACTGTCTCCGCCCTGCTGCAGTCACCGCCGGCGCCGCGCGCCTGCTACGTGCTCGCCCACGGGGCCGGCGCCGGCATGGCGCATGCCTTCATGGCCGAGGTCGCCGACGGCCTTGTACAGCGCGGCATCGCGACGCTGCGCTACCAGTTCCCCTACATGGAGCGCGGCTCGAAGCGCACCGATCCGCCGGCGATCGCCCAGGCCGCGGTGCGCGCCGCCGTGGCGCATGCCGCGGGCCGGTTTCCCTCGCTGCCGCTGTTCGCCGGCGGCAAGTCCTTCGGCGGCCGCATGACCTCGCAGGCGCAGTCGCTGGCGCCGCTGCCGGGCGTCGCCGGCCTGGTGTTCCTGGGCTTTCCGCTGCATCCGGCCGGCGCACCGTCGAACGAGCGCGCGCGTCATCTGTTCGATGTCCGGGTGCCGATGCTGTTCGTCCAGGGCACGCGCGACAAGCTGGCGGAGTTCGACCGGATCGAGAAGCTGGTGGCCGAGCTCGGTCCCACCGCGACGCTGTTGCGCATCGCCGAGGCCGATCATTCCTTTCACGTGCTGGTCCGCTCGGGCCGCAGCGACGCCGAAGTGATGGCCGAAGTCCTCGACGGCGCGGCCGCCTGGATGCTGCGCTGAGCCGCGAGGGCCGGACGACGGCCTCGCGCCTCAGGACCCGTCTTCCATTTCGGCGCCGTAGCGTCCCTGGCTTGCCAGTGCGTTCAATCGGGCTCGCTTGAGCAACGCTTCCTGTGCGGCGTGAACCTGGGCGGGTTGCCCTCGCCACGCCTGCAGCACCGGATCCTGAAGCGCCCGCCCATAGGAGAAGCTCAATCGCCACGGTTGCGGCCCCTGTCGATTGAGCGCATCGAGGTTGGCTGTCGCTTCGGCCGGCGACTGTCCTCCCGACAGGAAGACGATGCCCGGCACGGCCGCGGGCACCGTGCGCCGCAGCACGCGCAGCGTCTCCTCGGCCACATCCCCCGGTCCCGCCCGCTGCGCATGGGCCTTGCCCGGCACCACCATGCTGGGTTTGAGCAGCATGTGCTCGAGCACCACGCGATGGCGGTGCAAGGCGCCAAACACCGCGAGCAGAACCTCCTGCGTGACCGCTGCACAGCGCGCCTGGCTGTGGTCGCCGTCGATCAGCACCTCCGGCTCGACGATCGGCACCACGCCCTGGGTCTGGCAGATCGCTGCGTAGCGTGCGAGCGACTCTGCGTTGGCTTCGACAGCCGCCCGGCTCGGCAAGCTGTCGGAGACGTTGTAGACGGCGCGCCACTTCGCGAAGCGCGCGCCCAGCTTCACGCTGGCTTCGAGGCGCGCGGCGAGCCCGTCCAGGCCGTGGGTGATCTCGTCGCCCGGTGCGAGCGCCAGCGGGCCCTTGCCGGTATCGACCTTGATGCCCGGCACGATGCCCTGGCGCGCGGCCAGCGCCGGCAACGGCTCGCCGTCGTCGGCGCACTGCCCCAGCGTCTCCTCGTACAAGATGACGCCGCTGACGAACTCGCCCAGCCCGGGTGCAGCCAGGAGCAGGCTGCGGTAAGCCCGGCGGTTCTCGGGCGTCGATTCGACGCCGATCGCCGTGAACCGTTTGGCGATGGTGGGACCGCTCTCGTCGGCGGCCAGGATGCCCTTCCCCTGTTGAACGAGGGCCTCCACGGTGACTTGGAGATCATGGGACTGCGTCATGGTGAATCCTTTGCTGGAACACCGAAGTCTGCTGCTTCGAGCCACGGCGGCGCAAGCCCCGTTGGCGGCAATGAGCATCCGATCTGTTCAGGCTCTCGAATCGGCAGGTGCTCGCGTTCCAGGCGACCGATGAAGCAGTTCCAGGAACTGCTCGGCAGGCCGGCTCAGGGGCCAGTCCTTGCGCACCAGACTCCCGTAGGCGGGAAGCTTCTGGCGGATGCGGTAGGGCAGGATGCGCAGCACGCCGTGCGCCGCATCGCGCTGCGCGACCGCTTCGGGGATCACCGCCACCAGCTTGGAGCGCCGGATCAGGTTGATGGCGGTCAGGATGGACCCGGTCTCGACCAGGCCCGGCGGCAGCGCCGCATCATGGTCGCGGAACTCGTGCTCGATGACATCGCGCATCGGACTGCCGGTGGGCTGCAGGACCCACGAATAGGCCAGCAGCGCCTCGAACTCGACCCGCCGCCGGCGCGCCAGCGGGTGATCGTTGCCGACCACCACCGCAAGGCCCTCGTCCTCGATCGGCGTGAAGCTGTACTCGAACTGCGGCGGGCCGACCCGACGGCCGATCACGACCTCGAGCACGCCTTCGCGCAACTGGGCCAGCAGCCGGTCGCTGGTGTCGACCGCGATCTCGATGGCCAGCAGCGGAAACAGCGCCTTGAGCCCGAGCAGCGCCTCGGACAGCCGCCCCGGCGAGGCCGCCATGATGCTGCCGACCGAGAACTTGCCGGCGCTGCCCAGGCGCAGTTCGCCCAGCTCGCGGTTCAGCGCCTCCATGCTGCCGCGAATGCCGCGGAAGTAGCCGGTCACGCGGGCCCCGGCATCGTTCAGCTGCAGGCCGCGGCCGACGCGCTCGAACAAGGGCTGGCCCAGGGCGTCTTCGAGTTCATGCAGCATCTTGGTGGCGGCCGGCTGCGTCATGCCGAGCTGCAGGGCGGCGGCCCGCAAGGTGCGCTTCTCGTCGATCGCGAGGATCAGGGCGATCTGCCGCATGCGCAGACGGTTGAGCAGCTGCGGCGTGCTCTGCTGCCGATCGATCGAACCCACGATTGATCACCCCTGGTTATTGCTTGATGACGAGCTTTCAGTTTACGGGAATCAATCGCGTTCCTAACATCCAGGCTTCGGTTCGACACATCCACTGGAGACAAGCACATGAAGCGACAAATCGCCGCGGTGACGGCTGCGCTCGCACTCGCCTGCACGGCCGGCCTGGCCCAGGCCCAGGACTGGCCGACCCGCCCGCTGCGCATCCTGGTCGGCTCGGCGCCCGGCGGCGGCACCGACGCCATGGCGCGCGCCGTGGCCGACCGCCTGGGCCCGCTGCTGAAGCAGCCGATGGTGGTCGAGAACCGGCCGGGCGTTTCCAACACCCTGGCCGCCGACGCCACCGCCAAGGCCACCGACGGCCACACCATGGTGATGGGGGTCGTCACCGCCCATGCGATCGCGCCGCACCTCATCAAGCTCGGCTACGACAACAACCGCGACCTGGTCCCGGTGGCCTTCGTCGGTGCGGTGCCCAACGTGCTGGTCGTCAGCAACACACTGCCGGTCGACTCGGTGTCGGCGCTGGTGCAGCTCGCCAGGAAGGAGCCGGGCAAGCTCAACTTCGCGACCAGCGGCGCCGGCAGCACGCAGCACATCGCGGCCGAGATGTTCAAGGACGCAACCCGGATCGACATCACGCATGTGCCCTACAAAGGCAGCGGACCGGCCCTGATCGACCTCATCGGCGGCCAGGTGCAGCTGAGCTTCGACACCCTGCCATCGGTGATCGGGCAGATCCGCAACAACAAGATCCGGCCGCTGGCGGTCACCGCGGCCAGGCGCAATCCGCAGCTGCCGAACGTCCCGACGCTGGCCGAGGCCGGGGTGCCCGGCGTGGAGATGAGCGCCTGGTACGGCATCTACATGCCGGCCTCGACGCCGAAGGCGGTGCAGGACAAGGTCCACGACGCGGTCAATCAGGTGCTCGCGATGCCCGAGACCCAGGCCCGCCTCGACGCCATCGGCGCCGAGGTCACGCCCATGACCCAGGCCCAGTTCGCGGCCTTCCACGCGGCCGAATACAAGCGCTTCGGCGACATCGTCAAGAAGAACAGCATCCGGCTGGATTGACCATGCAACCCTCACCCCTTCCCGTCGTCGCACTCACCCTCGGCGACCCCGCCGGCATCGGCGCCGAGCTGATCGCCCGCCTGCTCGCCCGGCCCGAGGCCACCGCGCTCGCCAACATCGTGCTGGTCGGCGACCGCTGGCTGTGGGAGGACGGCCAGCGCATCGCCGGCCTGCCGGTCGAGACCGACGCCGTGCCTTCCTTCGCCGCCGTGCGCGAACGCAGCGACACCGGGCGCCCGGCCTTCCTCGCGATCGACAGCATCGACCCGTCGCAGGTTCACCGCGGCCGCGCCGAGGCGGCGGGCGGCCGCTCGGTGCTCCAGGTGCTCGACCGCTGCATGGACGCGACCTTGGCCGGCGAGGTCGACGCGATCTGCTTCGCGCCGCTCAACAAGCAGGCGATGAGGATCGGCGGCATGCAGCACGAGGACGAGCTGCACCACTTCGCCGCCTACCTCGGCGTCACCGGCTACTTCTGCGAGTTCAATACCCTGGGCGACCTCTGGACCTCGCGGATCTCCTCGCACGTGCCGATGAAGGACGTCGCGCAGTACATCACGGCCGAACGCATCGAGCAGGCGGCCGAGCTCATCTACCGCGCGCTGCGGGCCAGCGGCATCGAGCGGCCGCGGGTCGCGATCGCAGCCTTCAATCCCCACGGCGGCGACGGCGGCGTCTGCGGCCGCGAAGAACTCGACATCATCGCGCCCGCGGTCAAGGCATTGCAGGCGCGCGACTGGCCCAGCGAGGCCCCGTTCGACGGTCCCTTCCCCGCCGACACCATCTTCCTGAAGGCGCAGGCCGGCGACTACCAGGCGATCGTGACCATGTACCACGACCAGGGCCAGATCGCGATCAAGCTGCTCGGCTTCAGCCGCGGCGTGACGGTGCAGGGCGGGCTGCCGATCCCGATCACCACGCCGGCCCACGGCACCGCCTACGACATCGCCGGCCAGGGCAAGGCCAGCGTCGAAGCCACCTGGCAGGCATTTCGCATCGCGAGCCGCATGGGAAGCGCGCACCGGCTCGCCAACCGCGAGACCGCCTGATCCCTTTCAACCCGGAGACACCATGAAGATCAAATCCGTCCGCGCCCGCGTCTTCCAGTGGCAAGGCAAGACCGTGCCGCCGCAAGGCAACTTCTGCTCCAACGCGATGGACCTGCTCTATTCGCCGGCCGAGACCATGAGCACCTTCCGCTTCCATGCGTGGACCGTGGTCGAGATCGAGACCGACGACGGCATCGTCGGCCTCGGCAACGTGGCGCTGGCCCCCGCCATTGCCAAGGCCATCATCGACCAGTACCTGGCGCCGCTGGTGGTCGGGCAAGACCCATGGGACTACGAGTACCTGTGGCAGCGCATGTACCGCGCCACCCATGCCTGGGGCCGCAAGGGAGTGACCATGGCGGCGATCTCGGCGGTCGACCTGGCGATCTGGGACATCCTCGGCAAGTCGGTCGGCAAGCCGGTGTTCAAGCTGCTGGGCGGCCGCACGAAGGAAAAGATCCCGTGCTACTACTCCAAGCTCTACCGCACCGACCTCGACGAGATGCAGCGCGAGGCGCAGAAGTTCATGGACCAGGGCTTCACCATGTTCAAGTCGCGCTTCGGCTTCGGGCCGGCCCACGGCACCCGGGGCGTGGCCGAGAACCTGAAGGCGGTCGAGGCCATCCGCGAAGTCATCGGCTATGAGAACGACCTGATGCTCGAGTGCTACATGGGCTGGAATGTCGAGTACGCGAAACGCATGATTCCCAAGCTCGAGAAGTTCCAGCCGCGCTGGGTCGAGGAGCCGGTGATCGCCGACGACATCGACGGCTACGCCGAACTGAATGCGCTCACGGCGATCCCGATCTCGGGCGGCGAGCACGAGTTCAGCCTCTACGGATTCAAGCAGCTGCTGGAGCGCAAGGCGGTGAGCGTGGTGCAGTACGACACCAACCGCGTCGGCGGCATCACGGCGGCGCACAAGATCAACGCACTGTGCGAGGCGTGGTCGGTGCCCGTCATCCCGCATGCCGGCCAGATGCACAACTACCACCTGACGATGAGCACGCTGGCATCGCCGATGAGCGAGTACTTCCCCATGCACGATGTCGAAGTCGGCAACGAGTTGTTCTACTACATCTTCGACGGCGAACCGGTGGCCGACAACGGCTTCCTGCAACTCGACGACGACAAGCCCGGCCTCGGCCTGACCCTGAAGACCGACTACCTCGACCAGTTCCGGATCATCGAGTAGTCCGACAATCCGAACCATTTCTAGGACGGTTCGCTGAGAAGGACCAGAAAAAACTTCAACGATCCGCGCATTGACGGTATCGTCACAGCCTCTGGACGACGCCCATGCCGCCATGACCCTGCGCGTGATCCTCGCCGACGACCATCCGTTGATCCGGGCGGGCGTCCGACTACTGCTCGGCAACGACCCGGGCCTCGCCGTGGTGGCCGAGGCCGACTCGGCGGACCGTCTCCTGTCGGTCTTGCGCGAAACTCCCGCGGATCTGCTGATCACTGATTTCTCGATGCCCGGCGGACAGGCGGCGGATGGCCTCGGGCTGATCCAGAGGGTGCGCCGCGACCACCCGGCCTTGCCCATCATCGTGCTGACCATGCTCGCCAATGTCGGCGTGCATGGCACGATCCTCGAAGCCGGTGCGCGCGGCCTGATCGACAAAGGCGCGGGCATGGCCGAGATCGCTCTGGCCATCCAGGCGGTCGCACAAGGCCGCAGCTACGTCAGCGAGACCTTCAGGGAGGGCCTGCGGCAAAGCCGGTTCGACCGCGACGCCGGCGAATCCGCGCGGCTTTCACCGCGCGAAGTCGAAGTGCTGCGCCTGTTTGCGTCCGGGCTCACGGTGTCGGAGATCGCGGCGCGCCTGTCGCGCAGCGTCAAGACCGTGAGCCGGCAGAAGAACGACGCGATGATCAAGCTCGGCCTCAAGAACGACCTCGAAATCTTCGTCTACGCCAGCGAGCACGGCCTGACCTCGTGAACCGGTCCCGTCAGGGCGGGCGGGTCCACGCGCAGCGCATCGACGACGAAAACCGGCGCCATGGAGCCGCCCTTGACGATCGCGACCCTGACCTTGTGCGCCGCCCGTTGCGCCGATGCGTCGGGCAACTCGAGCCAGTTCCCCTTGCAGTCGCGCGCCAGGCCGCACCACTCGGCCCAGCGCAGGCGAAGAAAGCCCGGTCCGGGATAGTTGTACAACAGGTTCTCGTCCCCGCAGGCGTCCGGGGCGGGAGCCTTGACGGCCTCCAGGTATTCGACATCGAAATGTTCGGAGTTCACTTTAAATCTTTTTTCTCACGCGTTGGCAGAGGTTGACTGCCCCATACGCACGAGATGAAATCTAAAAGCTGAAGCCGTAGAAACCCATCGGATTATTCTTAAAAATCCAGTCAACCCTCCATGCCGTGCTCGCGCGCGTAGAAGAAAATTTCGTAATCGCTCTTCAGGCCCAATTTCATCATCGCGACCGATTTCTGGCTGCTCACCGTCTTGACGCTGCGCGACAGCCGCTTGGAAATCGACGACACACTCAGCCCGGAGGCAAACAGTCGCAGCACCTCGGTCTCGCGCGGCGACAGGCGGGCCGCCATGCCGTCGCGGAATGGGTTCGTCATTTCGAACAGGCCCTTTCGGAACGACGGACTGACATAGTCCCGTCCCCCAGTGACGGCATCGATGGCAAAAACGACTTCGCCGATATCGGACGACTTGTCGACAAGGCCTCGAACGCCGCTGCGCAGGATGCTGGCATGCACGCCCGCGTTGGAGATCATCGTGAGCACGATGATCGGCAAGTCCCGATGGTCGCGGCGCAGTCGCTGGATCAAGCCAAGGCCATCGGGCGTCTCGCCATCGGGCATCGAAAAATCGGTGATCAGGAGATCGGCCGATTGATGGTGCAGCGCATTCAACAATGCAATTGAAGAATTGGCTTCCGCAATTAAAGAAATTTCCGATTTATCTTTCAGAAGCATCCTCAGGCCGATTCGGATAAGAGGATGGTCATCAGCAATGATCAAACGGATTGTCATGATTCATTTCCCAAGCCAAGGCCTGATCCGAGCCAACAATTCTGGTTCAATGACTGACACCAGGTGATAAAGCAATAGTACTCGGATCAATATAGGACCCCAATTCTCCGATTGCATTCACGCGAGTCGACTCCGGGGCCCGAAGCAGAACCGTTGCCGTACGAATAGAATGCACCGCTTTGGGGCAGATCGACGCCTCGTCATGCCGCCTCCGGAGCCCCGCCTTGCCGTCCCCCAGCCACCCGTTCCTCGCCGACCGCAAGGTCGTCTTCCTGCTCGCCTTGTTCTGCTGCCTGCTGTGGGGCAGTTCATTCCCCGCGATCAAGAACGGCTACGCGCTGTTCGGCATCGCCCCGTCCGACATCGCATCCAAGCTGGTGTTCGCTGGCTGGCGGTTCGCGATCGCCGGCCTGTCCCTGGTGGCCTATGCCGCGCTCAGCGGCAAGCCGGTCCGCGGACTCGGTGCGCGGGCGTGGGGGCAGATCGCGTTGCTGGGGCTGGCCCAGACCACGCTGCAATACGTCTTCTTCTATATCGGCCTGGCCCACACCACCGGAGTGAAGGGTTCGATCATGAACGCCACGGGCACCTTCTTCAGCGTGCTGATGGCGCACTTCCTGTATCGCAACGACCGCCTCAGCTACGGCAAGGCCATGGGCTGCGCGGTGGGCTTCGCGGGCGTGATGGTCGTCAACCTGGGCCACGGTCTCGGCGGCCTGCTCGACCTCGATTTCACGCTGCTCGGCGAGGGCTTCGTGGTGATCGCGGCCTTTGTGCTGGCGGCCGCCAGCATCTATGGCAAGCGCATCTCGCAGGGCATCGATCCAATCGTCATGACCGGCTGGCAGTTGGCGATCGGCGGTGCGGCGCTGCTGGCGGCCGGCTATGCGATGGGCGGCGGGTTGACGGGCTTCACGCTGGCGTCATCGGCCCTGCTGGCGTACCTGGCGCTGCTGTCGTCGCTCGCGATCTCGATCTGGAGCCTGCTGCTCAAGTACAACCGGGTGAGCCTCGTCACCGCCTTCAACTTCATGGTGCCGGTGTTCGGCGCGCTGCTGTCGGCGGTCTTTCTCGGCGAGAGCATCCTGGAGTGGCGCAACGGCCTCGCCCTGGTGCTGGTGTGCTTCGGCATCTGGCGGGTGACCCAGGCCGGGCCGGCCCCGCCGAGCGGGTCCAGCGCCCATCGGCAGCCGCCTACGCGCGCGGCAGGATCTCGCGCACTGCTTCGGCGGGGCGGCACAGGCGCGTGCCCAGCGGCGTCACCACGATCGGCCGATTGATCAGGATCGGATGCGCCAGCATGAAGCCGATCAAGTCTTCGTCCGACCATTTCGCATCGCCCAGGCCGAGTTCCTCGTAGGGCGTGCCCTTCTGGCGCAGCAGCGCGCGCGCGGAGCCGCCCGTGGCGGCGACGAGTTGCCTGAGCGTCGCCCGGTCGGGCGGGTGCTTCAGGTATTCGACGACGGTAGGCTCCTGGCCCGCGTCGCGGATCAGCGCCAGCACGTTTCTCGACGTGCCGCAGGCGGGATTGTGATAGATGGTGATCTGGCTCATGTCGATGGCGGGTCCGTGGCGTTCCGGAACGGAACACCAAAGACGCCATTGTGTCGCCGGCCGCATTCGGTCGGCGGCCGCAGTCCTTACGAAGACTTCGACTGACCGTCCAGGCGGCGGCTGGCGTCAAGCGCGTAGACGACCTGCTTGTCGTCGGCCGACTTGTGGGCGGCCCCGCCTTCTGCCGAAGCGGACGCCGAACCCGTGCCATAGACTTCGCGCTCGAGCCGTTTCGCACGCTCGGCGTACATGCGCGCCAGCGCCCCATGATGCTCGGCCGCGGCCTGGTGCTCGATACGCGCCATGTGCGCTTCTTCGAGCAAGGTCATCACACGCCGCAGATGACCGTTTCGACCGGCCTGAAAGAAACCAAACATCGGATCCTCCTTCATCGAAGCCATGGGGCTCGCCGCTTTGTACTCCTATCGATTACCTCGCGCTTGCAGGACGTATCCCACGGGAGAGGTAGGCCACCCGGGCGATGGCGGAAAAGCGGTTGCCATCGGTAGACTCCGCGGGTTGGGCGTCAGCGCAAGTGCGCCAGGTCCCTGACATCGGCGTTCAGGGCCGACTTGTCGGTGCCCGCCATCGGCAGGCTGACCAGCAGTTCGAGGCGACGCCGGAGCGACAAGAGCATCAAGGTCGCCGAATGGGACATGTCCCCGGCCTCCGCGCCGGTCGCGGCGAGATCGGGGTAGGCCCATTCGGCCATGGCGGGCTGGCCAGGCCAGCGCGGCTCCAGCTCTTCCACCGCGGGGTCCAGCGAGATCACGAAATCCGCCCTGAGCGAGCTCAGGCGGACCAGATCGTCCCAGCTGCGCGGCGGCGTCGGCGGGACGGCGATCGCGGCAATGGCGAGCGCAGTGGCAGCGGCCGGATGGACCGTGCGGCCGACCTGCCCGGGCTGGCCGCAGGAATAGGCCGCGAAGCGTCGCTCCCGGTCCAGGTGACGGAGGCAGCCCTCGGCCAGGATGCTTCTCAGCGTGTTTCTTCGCGAGACGAAAACCACCCCTATCCGTTTCTGCATGTGACAGAGAATACAACCAGATGCGGGACCATGCCGCCTTGCATGGACCTGCTCGCGCGCCCCCTCACCACGCCACCGGCAGCTTGCGCAGGATCGCGATCCGGCCGTCGCGCTGCGCGACATAGCCGCCGGCCGTCAGTTCCTTCATCACCCGGTTGACCATCTCGCGCGAGCAGCCGATGCGGTCGGCGATGTCCTGCTGGGTCAGCTTGTGGCGCAGCACGCGCTCCTCGCCGACCGGCTCCGACAGCTCGTTCAGGAGCCGCACCACGCGACCGTAGACGTCCTGCAGCGCGATGCTGCTCAACTGCTCGGTCAGGCGCCGCACCATGCGGATCAGCTTGCGGTTGAGGTGCATCGCGAAGTCGGCGTGGCTCTCGAGGAACCGGCGCAGCTCGGCGCCCTGGACGACCCGGCAGGTGCAGGCCTCGATCGCCTTGATGGAGGCCGAGCGACGCTCGCCGTCCAGCGACAGCTCGCCGAAGTAGCCGCCGGGCCCGTATTCGCTCAGCACCAGCTCGCGGCCATCCTCCGAGCTGGCATAGACCTTCACCCGCCCGCTCAGCACGATGTAGAGCGAATCGGTGGCGTCGCCTTCGTTGATCAGGATCGCCTGGGCCGGAAAGGAACGGACGACGCCGTACGGCGCGATGGCGTCGAGCAGGGGCTCCGGCAGCCGTTCGCCGGCGTCCTGGTCCAGTGAACCCATCACCCACCTCCATGGCCATGGCTTCCGGCCGGGGCCCCGCCTGGGTGTGACTTTTGTCACACCGGCGCGGCGCACTGCGCACTCGCCGGAACGGGCGCCCTTCCCTAGATTAAGCCTCCATGACCGCCTCGATCAAGCATCTTTCGCTGCGCCGGGTGCGTGCCATGGGCGTCGCCGCCCTGGTGCTGTCTCTGCTGGGGTGGTGCGCGGTGCTGACGGCCTGCGCCAGTCTGCCCGCCGAGGTCGAGCGCCCGGTGTCGATGGCGCGCTCCGATGTCGACCACACCCGGCTGGCGGCGCTGGCCGCCGAGGCCGTGCCGGCCGACGCCGACCGGCGCTCCGGCCTGCGCCTGCTGCCGGTCGGAGACCAGGCCTTCGAGGCCCGCATGGCGCTGGCCCACGCCGCCGAGCGGTCGATCGATGTCCAGTACTACCAGATTGCCGACGACGCCTCCGGGCGCGAATTCCTGGCCGCGCTGTGCGAGGCCGCGGGCCGCGGCGTGCGGGTCCGGGTGCTGGTCGACGACCTGCAGGCGGCCGGCCAGGACGCCCTGCTGGCGGGCTTCGCGGCGCGGCCGAACGTCGAGCTGCGCCTGTTCAATCCGTTGCCGGTGCGCGAAGGCAGCGTCGGCGGGCGAGTGCTGTTCTCCGCCCACGAGTTCTCGCGCATCAATCGGCGCATGCACAACAAGCTGTTCATCGCCGACAGCAGCTTCGCGATCAGCGGCGGGCGCAACATCGGCGACGACTACTTCGGCCGCAGCGGGCCGGTCAACTTCATCGACATGGACGTTCTGTCGGCGGGCCCGGTGGTGCGCGAGCTGGCGGCGGTGTTCGATGCCTACTGGAACAGCCGGCACGCCTATCCGATCGAAGCGCTGGCGTCGCCGACCGCCACGCAGGAGGCCGCCCGCCGCGATTTCGACGACCACGTGCGCGCGGCCGGCGCGACCGGGCGGCCGGTCACGGCGCGCGACCCGCTGGACCAGAGCAGCGTCGGCGACCAGCTGGCCGCCGGCCACGTCGCGCTGCACCCGGCCGCCGTGCGCGTGCTGGCCGACTCCCCCCGAAAGATCGACGAGGACACCGCCGCACAGGCCGACGGCCCGGTCATGGAAGGCCAGCTCGCGCTGTTGCAGGCGGCGCACTCCGACGTCCTGATCGCGTCGCCCTACTTCGTGCCCGGCCGCCGCACCCTGGACGTGCTGCAACGCGCCACCGGCGAGCAGGTCAGGGTCTCGCTCATCACCAACTCGCTGGCGACCACCGACGAGCCGCTGGCGCATTTCGGCTATGCCCGCTATCGCACCGCGCTGCTCGACATGGGCGTCGCGCTCTACGAACTGATGCCCGACGACGGCGATGCGCACGAGGCTGCCGACGGCCCCCGGGGCTCGCTGGGCCGCCTGCACGCCAAGCTCGCCGTGGTCGATGGGCGATGGCTCTCGATCGGCTCCATGAACATGGACCGCCGCTCGGCCCATTCCAACACCGAGATGGGCCTGGTCGTCGACAGCGCCGAGCTGGCCGGCCAGGTCGCGAGCCTGTTGCAGCGCGACCGTCAGGCCCAGAGTTACCAGGTGCGCAGCCTGGGCGCCGGGAATCGGCTGCAATGGGTGTCGCAAGGCGGCGCGCAGGAGATCGTGCACCAGGCCGAGCCGAGCCTGACATGGGGCAACCGCCTGCGCCTGTCGCTGCTCTCGAAGCTGGTCGACGAGGAGTTTCTCTAGCACTTGATGCCGCGCACGCTGAAGGCGTCGACCGGACGCTGGAAGCCCTTCAGGTTCAGCGCCGGCACCGGGTCGACCTCGAGCATCGGCTCGAGCTGCGCATGGACCTTGCGAGAGATCAGGATCTGGTGGCTCGCCGCTTCGCCGCACAGCCGCGCGGCGAGGTTGGTCACGGTGCCGATCGCGCCGTAGTCCCAACGCCCTTCGAAGCCGATCGCGCCCAGTGTCGCGAAGCCCTGGGCGATGCCGATGCCCAGGCCGAGCGAATAACCGCGCCGCAGCCACGCGTCGGCCAGCGATCCGATGCGCTCGCGGATCGCCAGCGACATCCGGACCGCGCGCTCGGCTGCGTCGGCAACCGGAACCGGGTCGTTGAAGAAGATCATCATGCCGTCGCCCGTGAAGTGCTCGAGCGTGCCCTCGTGGGCGAGGATCAGTTCGCCGGCCGCGCCGTGGTACTGGCGCAGCACGCCCATGACCTCCTCCGGCTCCGCGATCTCGGCGAAGGCGGTGAAGCCGCGCAGGTCGAGGAACACCACCGTGATCTCGCGCCGATGGCTCTGCAGCGGGTCCTCGGCGCCGCCGCTGACGATCGCCTCGGCCAGCTGCGGCGAAAAGAAACGCCGCAGCCGGCCCACCCGTTCGAGCTCGGCGACCTGGGTCGCCACCCGCTGCTCGAGCGTGGCGTTCCAGCCCTTCATCTGCGCCACCAGAGCCTCGACTTCGTCGTGCAGGGCCTTGATGCGCAGCATCGAGCGCACCCGCGCCGCGAGGGCGGCGTGGTCCACCGGCTTGGTGAGGTATTCGTCGCCGCCGGCCTCGAGCCCCGCCACCACGTCCTTCAGGTCGGCCATGGCGGTGACGATGATGATCGGCGTGAACGGAAATGCGGGATCGGCACGCAGCCGCTTGCAGACCTCGATGCCATCGATCTTGGGCATCATCAGGTCGAGCAGGATCAGGTCGGGTGCCAGGGTCCGGGCGGCGGCGAGGCCCTCTTCGCCGTCGGCGGCCGAGACCACCTCGTAGCCCTCGCTGCCGAGGCGTGCCTGCAGAATCTTGACGTTGGTCGCGTTGTCGTCGACGATGAGGATGCGTGGGGGGGTTCTCACCGTCGGTTCTCCCTGAGCAAAAACTGTAGCGGCTTCGCACCCGATCCACAAGGCGATGCGGCCTGCGCAGCGGAGGCCTGGCCATCAAACTTGAACAGCTTGTTACGCGCGTGCTCAAGCGGTCACCATTTGCCTGGCTGGTGCTGCGGGTCGCGCACGTCCGGGCCTCGGTCCACACCAAGCTGCTGGTCGCCTTCCTGATCATCACGCTGCTGTTCATCGCGATGGCGGTCGCCAGCCTGCTGCTGCACCTGAACACCACCGCCCAGAGCCGCCTGCTCGACCAGGCCCACGAGCGGGTCAGCTGGTCGCAGCAGAGCCAGTACGCGCTGGGCCGGCAGATGCACTTCACGGCGCTGGCGCTGCTGTCGAAGGACGAGGCCTCGATCGAGCGGATACTGCGCGAGAACAATCGCTTCAACGAGACCCTGGCCAAGCTCGACACCGCCGCGACCGCGGGCCAGAAGGGGCTGATCGACCAGATCCGCGCTTCGCAGGACGACGCCATGGGCGTGGTGGCCGACATCGCCAACGCGATCCGCGACGGCAAGCTGGCGGACATCACGGGCGAGCTGCTGCAGCGCGAGGAGCGCCTCGACGCCGAGATCGCGCAGCGCATGGGCCAGCTGGTGGACGCGGAGCAGAACCGGATGGCGCGCCTGCGCGACAGTGTCGACGCCGCCAACCGCCGCGCGCTGGTGCTGACCTGCGTGTTCGCGGTCAGCGCCGTGCTGCTGGCCTGGCTCTGCGGCTTCGTGATCTCCTGGTCGTTCATCCTGCCGGTGCGCGCGGCCCATGGCTATCTGGACGATGTCGCGGCGGGCAACTTCGGGCGCAAAATCTCGGTCCCCAACCGTGACGAATTCGGAACGCTCGCCGACCGGATGAACCACATGAGCCAGCAACTGCATCGTCTCGACGACTCCCAGCGGCAGGCCGCCGCCAAGCTCGTGGACCTCAACGAGCAGCTGTCGCGCGCCAGCCAGGCCAAGAGCGAGTTCCTGGCCAACATGAGCCACGAGCTGCGCACCCCCATGAACGCGATCCTCGGCTTCAGCGAGATGATGATCGACGGCATCTATGGAGAGGTGCCGGAGGTGCTGAAGGAACCGCTGACCGACATCCAGGTCAACGGACGCAACCTGCTGCGGCTCATCAACGACGTGCTCGACCTGTCGAAGATCGAGGCCGGCCGGATGGAAGTCGCGCTCGAGGACTACTCGGTCGGCGACGTGGTGAACACGGTGCGCAGCTCGCTGCGCTCGATCGCGGCCGAGAAGGGCCTGGCGTTCACGGCCCATGTGCCGGACGACCTGCCGGTGGCGCGCGGCGACAGCGGCCGTCTCACCCAGTGCCTGACTAACCTGGCGGGCAACGCGCTGAAGTTCACGCGCCAGGGCAGCGTCGACATCGCCGTCGAGCAGGTCGGCGACCAGCTGGTCTATTGCGTCGCCGACACCGGCATCGGCATCGCGGCCCACGAGCTCGACAACATCTTCACCGAGTTCCGCCAGGTCGACACCACCATCACGCGGGAGTTCGGCGGCACCGGGCTGGGCCTCAGCATCTCGAAGAAGTTCGTCGAGCGCCTGGGCGGCCGCATCTGGGTCGAGAGCGAACTGGGCAAGGGCTCCCGGTTCATGTTTTCCGTGCCGCTGCGCGCGGGGGAAGGCGGTTCATGAGCGAGCGCAAGATCCTCTACGTCGAGGACAACGAGTACAACCGCAAGATCGTGCGGCAGCTGCTCAGCCGATCGCCCTGCCGCCTGATCGAGGCGGGCGACGGCGAGACCGGCGTCGCCCTGGCGCGGCAGGAGCTGCCCGACCTGATCCTGATGGACGTGCAACTGCCGAAGATGTCGGGACTCGACGCCACCCGACTCCTGACTACCGAGGCGCCGACGCGCCACATCCCGATCATCGTCATCACCTCGTACGCCCTGAGCGGCGACCGCGAGAAAGCGATGCAGGCGGGCGCCGCGAGCTATCTCGCCAAACCCTACAGCCCGAGCGCGCTGCTCGCCATGGTGAAGCAGTTCCTGCCGGGTCTCTGAGGCCAACGCCAGGGAGGTCGCATGACGAAGACCATCCGCACGGCCGCCGGCGGCGGCCACATGCTGCTGCTGCTGGGGCTGCTCGCCGCCTATGCGCCCGCACGGGCCGAAGAAGACCAGGCGCAGCAGTTCACGCCGGAGTTCCGGCAGATCCACACCGCCGTCGACCCCAAGCACACGCCGAAGATCACCGCGCCCGACAGCGTCCGGCGCGGTGCCTGGTTCAACGTGACGGTGAACGTCGGCGTCGGCTCGCAGCACCCCTCGCTGCAGGAGCACTTCGTGCGCTACATCGCGCTCTACAAGGACTCGGTGGAAATCGCGCGCGCCTACCTGCACCCGGTGTATTCGGCACCGACCGTGACCTTCACGGTGGCACTCGACGAGGGCGGCTCGCTGCGCGCGGTGGCCGAGCCCACCCATTCCGCGGCCTGGGAGGCGTCGAAGAAGATCAGCGTGCTGCCCTGAGAACCTGTGCCGGGCCGCTCAGCGCGGCTTCATCTCGACCGTGACCTGCGCCGGCTGCTGGTCGCCGACCGTCACGCTGGCCGGCACCATGCCGAGGCGCTCGTGCCAGATCTGCAGCTTGTACGGGCCCGGCGGCAGCTTGTCGAAGGCGAAGCGCCCGTCGGCGCCCGTGACCGCATAGTAGGGGTGCGCCGCCACCACCACCCAGGCCACCATCCAGGCATGCAGGTCGCAGTTGATGCGCACGATCTCGGGCTCGGCGAAGGTGACCGGGATCGTCCGCCCCATCGGCTGCGTGCGGTTGAACGACACGTTGCGCTTCGGCGTCGCGTGGATGTTGTGAAGCAGCCGGTCGCTGTTGAGGAAATCCACCGTGCCGCCGACCGGCACGACCACGACCCGCGGCACGAAGGTGCAGCCCTTCTGGTCGAGTTCCACCTTCTCGGTGCGAGGCGGCAGCGGCGCGCCGGGCGGTGGCGTCTCGATCCAGACCACCGCGTTGCGGATCTCCTTGGCGGCGGACAACTGCAGGTCGTCGGCGGGTTTCTCGTTGCCGCACAGGTACTGGTCGATCGTGACCGGCACCTTGACCGGCGCCGGTGCCGGGCCCGCGAACACCACCCGCCCGCGCAGCTCGCCGGCGAGGGCGTGTCCGGCCAGGCCGCAGCCCAGGGGCAGCAGCGCCAGAAGCGTGAGGATGCGGGCTGGATTCAACGGAAATCCCCCTTGGGTCGCCTGGCACCGAGTATTGCCGGGCTGGCCGGGGCGTCAATACGCCGAAGTGGGGCGACGGCGACGTCATTCGGCGTAGGACGCCGAGGGCCTGTTCGCCCTACCCGCTGCGCCGCGAGATCAGGCGCCGCAGCGCCGCCCGCACACCCGGCTTGTCCGCCACGCCGATGGCCATCGGGCGATCGCGATAGAGCGCGCGCTGCTCTTCGAGCACGACGCGCAGCGCCGCCATGCTGGACTCGCTGTAGGCCCAGACGCCGGTGACGACGAACTGGCCCGGCAGCGCATCGGGCTTGGGCCGGATCCGGACGTTGATGGCGCCGATGCGGTCCATGGTCTCGATGCGGGCGGCGGCCTGCTGGACGCCGCCGCCGAGGATGCTGACGTCGCGGGTGAACGCGAAGCTGATCGCCTGAACCTGATGGAAGTGCTCGGAGACGAAGGCACAGATCTCGAGGAACACCAGCCGCCCGACATGCCGCTGTTCGTCCCGCACGACCCGGGTCGGCTGGAAATGCTCGATGTGGATTTGCGTTCCGCCATTGGCCACGGGCACGGGATCCAGCGTTCCCAGCAGAACGTTGGCGTCGTACACATGCATGGGCTGACCGAGCTGGTAGGGGACAGCCCCGGGCCCGGTGATCCGGAGTTTCTTGAACGTCATGAAGGGCTTCGCGGGGCGCGCGGGGCTGATTCCCCGGGCTTGTTCCGAACGTCGTTGCCTTTGGCTGGACTTTAAGAGAAGTCGGTGCGCCGATCCGGCCGGTGCGGGAAGTTAACGCTCTCCACATTGACATAGTTCACGCAATTTGGCAGCAATCCACCTGTGCCGGCCCGGCGGGCGGCAAGCAGTCCGCACCCTTCAAAATAAGTTTGAATTTGAATTTGAATTTGATATCATCAGGCCACTCATCCGAGAGCCGCCCATGAACAAGAAACCCCTCGTTGCCGGTGCCGTCGCCCTCCTCGCTGCGGGCGCGTTCGCCATCTGGTACTTCAACCGCCAGCCAGCCGATCCGCACCAGCTCGTGCTCTACGGCAATGTCGATCTGCGCCAGGTCTCTCTGGCCTTCAATGGCAGCGAGCGCATCGCCAGGCTCTCGGTCCAGGAAGGCGACCGCGTGACGGCCGGGCAGGTGCTGGGCGAGCTCGACACCCGCACCCTGCAGCTGCAGGCGGCCCAGGCCGAGGCCCAGATCGCCAGCCAGGCGCAGGTGCTGCAGCGGCTCAAGGCCGGCAGCCGTCCCGAAGAGGTGGCGCAGTCGCGCGCCCAGGTTGCCGCCGCACAGGCCGACGCCGAGCTGGCCCGCCAGCAGCTCGAGCGGATGCAGGGCATCCGCCAGACCACCGCCGGCCGCGCCGTCAGCCAGCAGGACCTGGACGCCGCGCAGGCGCGCCGAAAGGTCGCCGACGCGCAGCTGGAGAACGCACGCAAGGCGCAGCAGCTGGTGGTCACCGGCCCGCGCAAGGAAGACATCGCGCAGGCCCAGGCGCAGCTCGATGTGGCCACCGCCGGCCTGGCGGTGCTGCGGCACCAGTTGCAGGAAGCGCGGCTGGTCGCGCCGATCGATGCGGTGGTGCGCGCGCGCCTCATGGAGCCCGGTGACATGGCGTCGCCGCAGCGCCCTGTGTTCACGCTCGCGATCACCGATCCCAAGTGGGTCCGGGCGTATGTCACCGAGGCCGACCTGGGCCGGATCAGGCCCGGCATGGCCGCCACGCTGGCGACCGACAGCCACCCCGGCGAGCCGCTGGGCGGCAAGGTCGGCTACATCTCGTCGGTGGCCGAGTTCACGCCCAAGACCGTGCAGACCGAAGCGTTGCGCAGCAGCCTGGTCTATGAGATCCGGGTGCTGGCCGACGACCCGGGCGACCGGCTGCGCCTCGGCATGCCCGTGACGGTGCGGCTCGCGCTGGACGCGGGCTCGACGAACGCGGGGAGCAGGCCCTGATGGCCGGCACCGGGCCGGCGCTCGCGGGCCGAGGCCTGCACAAGCGCTTCCAGATCAAGGGCGTGGCGGCCCCGGTGCGCGCGCTCGACGACGTGTCGCTCGAAGTGCCGGCCGGAACCCTCACCGCGCTGGTCGGCCCGGACGGCGCCGGCAAGACCACGCTGCTGCGCCTGGCCGCCGGCCTGATGCGGGCCGACGAAGGCGCGCTGCAGGTGCTCGGCATCGACGTCGCGAAGGATCCGCAGGCGGTGCAGGACCGCATCAGCTACATGCCGCAGCGTTTCGGCCTCTACGAAGACCTCAGCGTGCAGGAGAACCTCGACCTCTACGCCGACCTGCACGGCGTCGAGCGGGCCGCGCGGCAAGCGCGCTACGCCCGCCTGATGGAGATGACCGATCTCGGGCGCTTCACCGCGCGCCCCGCCGGCAAGCTCTCCGGCGGCATGAAGCAGAAGCTGGGGCTGGCCTGCACGCTGGTGCGCTCGCCGGCGCTGCTGCTGCTCGACGAGCCGACGGTGGGCGTCGACCCGTTGTCGCGGCGCGAGCTCTGGCAGATCGTGCAGCAGCTGGTCGACGAAGAACATCTGTCGGTGATCGTCAGCACCGCCTACCTCGACGAGGCCGAGCGCTGTGCCCAGGTCTTCGTGCTGCATGGCGGCAAGCTCATCGCGCAAGGCTCGCCCGGCGAGATCCGCGACAACGCGAGTGATCTCTGTTTCGTCGCCACGCCGCCCACGGGCACCGCGCCGCGAACGCTGCAGGCCCGCCTGCTCGACGCGCCCGCATCGATCATCGACGCCGTGCCGCAAGGCGGCGAAGTGCGCTTCATCCGGCGGCCCGATGCGCCGGCCGGAGCGGTCGACGCGCTGCTGGCCGGCGCACCGGCCCAGCCGGTGGCGGCGCGCCTCGAGGACGGCTTCATGGCGCTGCTGCGCGCGCAGCAGGCCGCCCCCGGCGAGCACCCGCAGCCCGCAACGCAGCCCGTCGCCGCCGACACGGCCGAAGTCGTCATCCAGGTGAAAGACCTGGTGCGCAAGTTCGGCGACTTCACCGCCGTGGCGAGCACCAGCTTCGACGTTCGCCGCGGCGAGATATTCGGCCTGCTCGGCCCCAACGGCGCCGGCAAGACCACCACCTTCCGGATGCTCTGCGGCCTGCTGCCGGCCAGCAGCGGCTTCCTGCAGGTGGCCGGCGTCAACCTGCGCACCGCGCGCGCCCAGGCACGGGCGCGCATCGGCTACGTCTCGCAGAAGTTCGCGCTCTACGGCAATCTCACGGTGGCCGAGAACCTGCAATTCTTCGGCGGCGCCTACGGCCTGCGCGGCGACCGTCTGCAGGATCGCATCCGGACCGTGCTGCGCCAGTTCGACCTGGTGGGCCAGGAGAGCGCCACCAGCGGCCAGCTGCCCGGCGGCTTCAAGCAGCGCCTGGCGATGGCGACCGGACTGCTGCACGAACCCGAGATCCTGTTTCTGGACGAGCCCACCAGCGGCACCGATCCGCTGGCACGGCGCGAGTTCTGGCGGCGCATCACGGCGCTGGCCGCCGGCGGCGTGACCGTGATCATCACCACCCACTTCATGGAAGAGGCCGAGTACTGCGACCGCATCGTGATCCAGGACGCCGGCAAGCTGCTCGCCATCGGCACGCCGCGGGAGGTGCGCGTGCAGGCCGGCAGCGCGGCCGACAGCCGGCTCAGCATGGAAGACGCCTTCATCGACATCGTCAGGCATGCGCGCGAAGCCGGCCAGAGATCCACGCCGGCGGCGCGCGACCGGGCACCGGCCGCGCCCCTGCGAGGAGCCAGCGCATGACCGTACCTGCCCAGCCGCAGCCCGACGCGCCGCGCAGCCGCTTCTGGCCCCGGCTGATCGCGCTCACGCGCAAGGAATCCCGCCAATTGATGCGCGACCCCAGCAGCCTGGCGATCGGCATCCTGCTGCCCATCCTGCTGATCCTGATCTTCGGCTACGGGCTCTCGCTCGACGTCAAGAACGCGCCGATCGCGGTGGTGCTCGAAGACACCTCTCCCACCGCGGTGCAGGCGGTATCGGGCCTGCAGCTCACGCCCTACATCTCGCCGGTCATGCTGACATCGATGCGCGAGGCCGAGGCGCTCATGCACCAGCGCAAGGTCGACGGCATCGTGCGCGTGCCGGGCGACTTCTCGCGCCGGCTCGCGGCGGGCGACGCGCGCATCCAGCTGATCGTGCATGGCGCCGATGCGGCCAAGGCCACCATCGTGCTGCGCTATGCGAGCAGCGCGCTGGCGCAAGATGCCCTGCGCGCGGCGGACCGCGCCGGCGGCGGGACGCCGTCCGGCATCGGCAGGGTCACGATCGAGCAACGCATGTGGTTCAACGCGGCCAACGACAGCACGTGGTACCTGGTGCCGGGGCTCATCGTGCTCATCATGACGCTGGTCGGCGCCTTCCTCACCGCACTGGTGATGGCGCGCGAATGGGAACGCGGCACGCTGGAGGCGCTGTTCGTCACGCCCGTGCGGCCGGTGGAGATCCTGCTGGCGAAGATCATCCCGTACTTCGGCATCGGCATGGCCGGCCTGCTGCTGTGCCTGCTGGCGGCACGCTTCCTGTTCGAGGTGCCGATGTACGGCTCGCTCGCCGTCATCGTCGTCAGCGCGATGCTCTACCTGATCGTCGCCGTCGCCGTGGGCCTCGTGATCTCCTCCGTCACGCGCAACCAGTTCCTCGCCAGCCAGGTGGCGCTGATCTCGAGCTTCCTGCCGTCGCTGATGCTGTCGGGCTTCCTGTTCGACCTGCGCAACGTGCCGACGGCCGTCCGCATCGTCGGGCAGGTGCTGCCGGCGACCTACTTCATGGAGCTGATCCGCACGCTCTTCCTCGCGGGCAACGTGTGGCCGCTGATCCTGCGCAACTGCGCCATCCTGCTCGCCTATGCGGTGGTGCTGCTCGGTGTCGCGCGCTTCGTCACGCGCAAGAAGCTGGACTGAAGGACAAACGACCATGAACGGCTCATTGATCGAATTCCTGCGGCGTGTGGCGCACCTTTGCCGCAAGGAACTGCTGGTCATCCTCAAGGACCCCTCCAGCCGCGTGATCCTGGTCGTGCCGGCACTCATGCAGAGCCTGCTCTTCGGCTACGCCGCCACCTACGACCTGACGCATGTCGACTACGCGCTGCTCGACCAGAGCCGCAGCGGCGCATCGACCGCCCTGATCGCCAAGCTCGACGGGACGGGCGTGTTCCGGCGTGCCGCCACGCTCGATTCGCCGGTCCAGATCGCGCCCATCGTCAACGCCCAGGAGGCGCTGGTCGTCATCCAGATCGGGCCGCGGTTCGAGCAGCAGCTCGACGCCGGCGAGCAGGCGCCCATCCAGCTCATCCTCGACGCGCGCAACTCCAACACCGCCGGCTCGGCGGCGGGCTTCGTCGGCTCCGTCGTGGAGGCCTTCAACGTCGAGTGGCGCCAGCGGCATGGCGGCGCGCAGGCGCCGGTGCGGATCGAATCGCGCGCCTGGTTCAACCCCAACCTGGAGACGCGCTGGAACTTCATGCCGGGCATGATCGCCGCGCTCAGCATGATCCAGACCTTGCTGCTGACCGCGCTGTCGGTGGCGCGCGAACGCGAACAGGGCACCTTCGACCAGCTGCTCGTCACGCCGCTCTCGCCGACCGAGATCATGATCGGCAAGGCAGTGCCGCCGGTGTTCATCGGGCTGGTGCAGTCCACGCTGGTGCTGCTGGTGACGCTGCTGTGGTTCAGGGTGCCGATGGCCGGGTCGCTGCTCACGCTCTACACCGGCCTGGTCTTCTTCACGGTCGCCAGCGTGGGCATCGGGCTGTCGATCTCGGCCGTGTCGGCCAACATGCAGCAGGCGATGCTCTACACCTTCGTGCTGATCATGCCGATGATGCTGCTGTCGGGCCTGACCACCCCGGTGAGCAACATGCCGCGCGCGCTGCAGATCGCGACGCTGGCCAACCCGCTGCGTTTCGCCATCGATCTCGTGCAGCGGGTGTATCTCGAGGGCGTCGGGCTGCTCACGGTCTGGCACAACCTCGTCCCGCTTTTCATCATCGCGGCGATCACCCTGCCGCTGGCCGCCTGGCTGTTCCGCCATCGCCTGGTCTGAAGCTTTCAAGGACATTGACATGACGCGCTCTCTTCGCTCCCCGTACTGCGCGGCCTGGCTGGCGGCGCTGGCGCTGGCCGGTTGTGCGGTCGGCCCCGACTTCAAGCCCGAGACGCCCGCGGCGCCGCCGAGCTTTGCCGCCTGGCACGGCGGCTCGCCGGCGCTGATCCCGCCGCAGGCGCGCACGGACACGCCGCCGCCCGCCGGCTGGACGATGTTCGGCGACCCGGTGCTCGATGCGCTGGAGGCGCGCGCGCTGGCCGCCAACGCCGACCTGCAGACCGCCGCGCTGCGCTTCCTGCAGAGCCGCGCACAGCGCAGCGTCGTCGAATCGCAGAAGGCCCCGCAGATCAACGCCGGCGCCGGCGTCACACGGCTGCGCCAGAGCGAGAACGGCGAGACCCGGCGGCTGCTCGACGCCATCAATCCGCCCAACCAGGAACAACTGATCCAGGTGCTGAGCGAGCCGCACTACTTCTACCAGGCCGGCTTCGATGCCTCGTGGGAGCTCGACCTCTGGGGCCGCATTCGGCGCGCGGTCGAATCCGCGGACGCCAACGTCAGCGCCTCGCAGGCCCTGCTCGCCCAGGTGCAGCTCAGCGTGCAGGCCGAGGTCGCGCGCCGCTACTTCGAGCTGCGTGCGGCGCAGCACCAGATCAAGATCGCCCGCGACGACATCGCCGCCTCCGAGGAGACCCTGGACCTGGTCAAGGCCCGCGCCGACGGCGGCCTGACGACCGACCTCGACGTGACGCGCCAGAGCGCGCAGGCGGCCGATCTGCGGGCGCGCCTGCCGCAGCTGCTGGCCCAGGAAGCGCTGGCCGTCAACCAGATCACGCTGCTGCTCGGCGACCGGCCCGGTGCGCTGCAGTCGCAGCTCGCGGCCCCGTCCGATGCGGCCGCTGCCGCCGCCCTGCCCGACCTTTCGCTGGGCCTGCCTTCGGAGATGGCACTGCGCCGGCCCGACATCCAGGTCGCCCAGGCGCAGCTGCACGCCGCCACCGCCAACATCGGCGTGGCGGTGGCCGACCTGTACCCGCGCATCACCATCGGCGCGGGCTTCGGCTTCCAGTCGGTCGATGGCGACAGCTTCGCCGACTGGGGCAGCCGGCAATGGTCCATCGGTCCCAGCCTGCAGGTGCCGATCTTCGACGGCGGCCGCCGCCGCGCCACCGTGACCCTGCGCGAGCTGCAGCAGCAGGAAGCGGCAGTGAGCTATCAGCAGACCGTGTTGAAGGCCTGGCACGAGATCGACGATGCCCTGAGCGCCTACACGGCCGAGCGGCTGCGCAACGTGCAGCTCGCCGAGCGCGAACGCAGCAGCCGCGACGCGCTCCAGCTGGCCCGGGTGCGCTACGACCACGGCCTGACCGACTTCCTGGTGCAGCTCGACGCCCAGCGCACCTGGCTGCAGGCACAGCGCGAGTACACCGAGAGCACGAGCCGGCTGGCGCTGGGGCTGGTGGCGGTGTCGAAGGCGCTCGGCGGCGCCGGCGAACTGGCGACGAAGTCCTGACCCGCCCGGCGCAGCCGCCGGTCGGTCCGGCATGTGCGTACGATGTAGTCAGATGACCGCCGCCTCGTCGCCATGGGTCGAGACCCTGACCGAACTCAACATCCTCGACCTGCTGGATGCGATCGGCGTGCCGCGCCTGCGCGGCACGCCGTTGCGCCACCTGTTGCGGCCCGCGGCCCGCCGCTTCGCCCGGACGGCGCACGAGTTCGACACCCGGGTCGGCGAGCATGGCCTCGCGCAGGGCAGCACCTGGCTGATGGACCGGATGACCGCCGGCCTCGTCACCTCGGGGCTGGAACATGTCCCGACGCAAGGCCCGGTGGTCATCCTGGCGAACCATCCGGGCATGACCGACACGGTCGCCCTCTTCACCAGTCTCGCGTGCCGTCCCGACCTGCGGGTGATCGCGGCGGATCGGCCATTTCTTCGCGCCCTGCCGAACGTCGCGCGGCAGCTGATCTTCCTGCCGGATGATGAAGATGGCGGGCGGATGGCCGTCATTCGGGCCGCCGCCCGGCATTTGCACGAAGGCGGCGCCCTGCTGACCTTCCCTGCCGGAGAGATCGAGCCCGACCCCGCCACCTTCGGTGCGCAGCGGGCCACGGCGTCGTTGCGGAACTGGTCCGGCAGCTATGCCCTGTTCGCCCGGCTGGCACCGGCCACGCGGTTCGTGCCCGCGCTGGTGAGCCATGTCATCTCGCCGGCCGCCCAGCGGCATCCGCTCACGCGGCTGCGCCGCACGGCACGCGACAAGGAAAAGCTCGCTGCGGCACTGCAGGTGGCGCTGCCGCGCTACCGGGGCCTGGTCGCCAGGGTCAGCTTCGGCCATCCGGCGAGCGCCGGAGCGGACGAGGCGCAGGCGCTCGCCGCGGCCATCACGGCGCGGATGCGCCAGCTCATCGACGCGGAGGTGCCCGACGATCGCACAGGCTACAGTCGGGCAGACCCCGACGTTCGCAGCGCCTGAGACAGGCCGGCAAGCCGCCTGAGCCGCCGACGCAGGGTCAGGGCATGTTGGCGGTCGCCGTGGTGGCTTGCGTCATGACGGTGGCCCATGCACCGTCGATGCGCTTCCAGACCTCCACGACCCACAGCCCACCGCTGAAAAAGCGAGTGGCCACAAGGTCGCCCTGCTGTACGTGTTGCTCGCGCTCGCGCGGTACATAGGGCCGCTGCTTCTGCGATTGAAGGTTGCCGATCCGTTCGGACCGAGACATGAACTGGCCGTTCTGCTGGACAGTCGTGAAGTCGTTCGCGGTGTACTTGCCCCACTGCGCCGCATCCACGGCATAGAAGGCTTCGTCGCGTTCGCGCATGGCGGCTCGAAGGTCGGAAGGGAGAGTGGTCGCGTCAGTCATGGGCGCACTGTAGCGCCCATGGCCCAAGGTCTGCGCTACTTCGCCGTCTGTTCGAAGCCGCGCCGGGCGGCCTCGCCAGCGTCGAGGTTCTCCTCGCGGGCCAGCTGCCCCAGCGTCTCGTAGACGAAGCGCGGCGGCTGGATCCGCCAGCCATGGCGCTCGCGGATGGCCATCACCGCGCGCATCGCCAGCAGCGAATGGCCTCCCAGGTCGAAGAAGTTGTCGCGCAGGTCGACGCTGTCGACCCCGAGCAGTTCGCACCAGACCTCGGCGATGGCGCACTCGACAGGCGTGCTCGGGGCCGCACGCTCGGCGTGGTTGGCCGGCCTCGGGTCGACCCGAGGCGGCGGCAAGGCATTCCGGTCGATCTTGCCGTTGGGCAGCAGCGGCAGGCCGTCGAGCGTCACGAAGTGCTGCGGCAGCATGTACTCGGGCAGGTGGGTGCGCAGATGGTCGCGCAGCACGGTCGGGTCGGGTGCCTCGCCGCGCGGGACTATGTAGGCCACCAGGCGCACGTCGTCCTCGCTCTGCGAATGGGTTGCGACAACCGCTTCGGCCACCGCCGAATGGTCGTGCAGTGCGGCCTCGATCTCGCCCAGCTCGATGCGCAGGCCGCGCAGCTTCACCTGCCGGTCGAGCCGTCCAAGGTGCTCCAGCCAGCCGTCATGGCGCCAGCGACCCAGGTCGCCGGTGCGGTAGTAGCGCGCGCCCGGCTCCTGGCTGTCGAGGTCGGGCGGGAAGCGGTCGGCAGTGAGTTCATCGCGACGGTGGTAGCCGAGCGACACGCCCGCGCCGCCGATGCAAAGCTCGCCGGGTACGCCGATCGGGCAGAGCTGGCCGCCGGCGTCGCGCACCTGGATGTCGGTGTTGTCGATGGGCCGGCCGATGGAAATGCCGTCGCGCGGCGCCGTCACGCGCCACACGCTGGACCACACGGTGGTCTCCGTCGGCCCGTACATGTTCCAGAGTTGGACCCCGCTGTCGAGCAACTGCTCGGCCAGCGCGGCCGGCAGCGCCTCGCCACCGACCAGCGCCTTGAAGTGCGGTACCCCTTCGGGGCGACGCCAGCCGGCACCGAGCAGCATGCGCCAGAGCGTCGGCGTGGCCTGCATGACGGTCGCGCGCTCGCGCGCGATCAGGGCCCGCAGCGAATGCGGGTCTTGCACCTGCGCCGCGTCGGCCAGCACGACGCGCGCGCCGGCCGCCAGCGGCAGCAGCAACTCGAGGACCGCGATGTCGAAGGACAGCGTCGTGACCGCGACGAGGCGATCGCCGGCGTCGAGTCCCGGCTCCCGGGCCATGCTCGCCAGGAAGTTCACGACCGCACGGTGCGGCACAGCCACGCCCTTGGGCTGGCCGGTCGAGCCCGAGGTGTAGATCAGGTAGGCCGGGTCCAGCGGACCGGCATCCTGCGACGCATCGGGCGCCAGCGCCTCGCCCTGCTCCGGCGCCAGGCTGCAGTCGATGTCGAGCGCCATCACCGGCACGCCGGCGGAGGCGAGCCACTCTGCCGGCACGCCGCGCGTGACGAGTGCCGACAGGCCGGCGTCTGCGGCCATGAAACGCAGGCGCTCCTCCGGAAACCCCGGGTCGAGCGGCACGTAGGCCGCGCCCGACTTGAGCACGCCCAGCAGCGCCACCAGCAGGCCGGCGTCGCGGGCGACACCCAGGCCCACACGGTGGCCCCGGCCGATGCCGCGAGCACGCAGCGAGCGCGCGAGGGCATTGCCGCGGGCTTCGAGTTCGCCGAACGAGAGCATGGCGCCCCGCGCGTCGACCACCGCCACCGCGTCGTCGGCGACCGCTCGGGCCCCACTCAGGTACAGATGCACCACCTGGGCCGGGGGCAACGGATGCTCCGTGGCGTCCCAGCCGTTGCGCAGCATGGCCTGCTGGGCCGGCGAGACGATCGGGATCTGCGACAGCGGCAGCGACGGCGTGGCGAGCAGCCGCTCGACCAGCGCGAGGTAGTTCTCGAGCATGCGTTCGACGGTGGCATGCGCGTAGAGGTCGGTCGAGTACTCGAAGTGCACGCGGTGCGTGAACTCGGTGTCGATGTGCACCGACAGGTCGAACTGCGCTGTGGCGCGGTCGAAGGGGAATTCCTCCACCTCCAGGCCGGCATGGTCGAGCCGGCCGAGCGGCGCGTTCAGCACGTTGAAGAGCACGCGCACCAGTCCTTCGGCGTGCACGGTGCGATCGTGTCCGAGCGACTCGACCAGCTCGTCGAAGGGCGCTTCCTGGTGCGCATAGGCTTCGATGGCGGTGGCGCGCACGCGCTGCACGAGCGTGTCGAAGCTCGGGTCGCCACCGAGGTCGGTGCGCATCACCAGCGTATTGACCAGCGTGCCGACCAGGTGCTCGGCAGCGAAGCGGTGGCGGTTGGCGACCGGCGTGCCGACGGCGATATCGGTGCTGCGCGCCTGGCGCGCGAGCATCAGCTTGAAGGCCGCGAGCAGCACGACGAAGGGCGTGGCCGAAGCGCGGGCGCCGTACCTGCGGATGGCGGTGCGCAAGCCGACCGGCACCATGGCGGAAACCCGTGCGCCGTGGAAGCTGGGGCGCAGCGGCCGCACGAAATCGGTCGGCAGGTCGAGCGGCGCCAGGTGCGCGAGCCGCTCGCGCCAGTAGTCCATCTGCGGCACGCGCTGCGCCACAGACGCGGGGCTGCGCTGCCACGCGGCGTAGTCGGCGTACTCGATCGGGACCGGATCCAGCGCATGCGCTCGGCCTTCCTTCCACGCCGCATAGGCGCCAAGCGCCTCGCGCATCAGCACGGCGAAGGACCAGTTGTCGGCGATGGCATGGTGCATCACCCAAAGAAGCACGTGGTCGCTCGCGCCCAGTCGCAGTACCGTGGCATGGTGAAGCGGCGCGCGGTCGAGTTCGAAAGGCCTGTCCAGCCGCTCGGCGAGCAGCGCGCGGGCGCGTGCCAGCCGGTCGGGGCATGCAGCCAGGTCGATCCGTTCGATCGGTGCATGCGCCGTCGGTTCGATGAGCTGCATCGGCTCGACACCGTCGAGCACGAGGCGCGTGCGCAGGCTTTCGTGGCGCTCGACCATGAAGTCGAACGCGCGCTGCAGCAGCGCCACATCGAGCGCACCGCGGATTCGCAGCGAGACCGCGACGTTGTAGGCCGTGGAAGCCGGATCGAACTGCTGGATGACCCACATGCGCCGCTGCGACAGCGACACCGGCAGCGGCGCGCCACGCGGCATGCGCGCAATGGCCACAGGCACCACCGGCGCGACGCCGCCATGCTCGGCCTGCAGGCGTGTGACATGGTCGGCGAGCGCCGCCACGCTGGTGTGGTCGAACAACGCCGCGAGCGGCAGCTCGACCCCGAGCTGCTGGCTTACGCGCGAGGCCACCTGCGCCATCAGCAGCGACGTGCCACCCAGCTCGAAGAAATTCTCATGCACGCCGAAGGCGGTGGTGTCGAGCACCTCGCGCCAGATCTCCCAGACCTCCTGTTCGGCGGCGGCGCGCGGCATCGAGTGCATCGTCGTCGCGCGGCCCTCGTCGGCCGCGTCGTCGGCGCCTGGCGGCGTCGCTTCCCGTGCAAAGACGGCCTGGACGTCGAGCGTTCCGTCAAGGTAGCGCTGCCGGATGGCGCGCCGCTGGATCTTGCCGCTGGAGCTGCGCTGCAGCGAGCCGGAGCGCACCAGCACCACCGCCTCGACCGGCAGGCCGTGCGCCTCGCCGATGGCACGGCGCACTGCGGCCGCTGCGGCCTGCGCGGCATCGTCGCCGGTGCGGCGCTCGGTCTCGAGCGCCAGCACCAGCGCCTCGCCATCGTGCGTCTCGACCGAGAAGGCGGCACCGTAGCCGGGCCGCAGCGCCGGGTGCGCATGCTCGGCCGTCCACTCGATGTCTTGCGGGTAGTGGTTGCCGCCGTGGACGATCACCAGGTCTTTCAGCCGGCCCGTGACGAAGAGTTCGCCGTCGGCCATGAAGCCGAGGTCGCCGGTGCGCAGGAAGGGCCCGTCGACACCGGCCAGGCGCGCGCCGAAGCCGGCTTCGGTCAGCTCCGGCTGGCGCCAATAGCCCTGGCCGACGCTGGGCGACTGCACCCAGATCTCGCCCACCGCGTCGGGCGCTGCCACGACACCGGTCGCCGGGTCGACGATGCGCAGCGTGGTATGCATGAGCGGCAGGCCGCAACCCACGCTGCGGACGGCCCCTGCGCCGTCGCACCGCGCCGGCAGGACGCGGTCCTGCTGGAGCGCATGGGCATCGAGCACCAACATGCGCGGCGGTCGGTGGGTCGTCGACAAGGTGACGCCCAGCACCGTCTCGGCCATGCCGTAGGCGGGCATGAAGGCTTCGGGACGCAGGCCGGCGGCACCGAACACGTCGAGAACCCGCTCGATCGCATCGGCACGCAGCGGCTCGGCGCCGCAGCTGAGCGACACCAGCGACGAAAGATCACTGGCCAGCGGCGCACCGGCGAGCGCCCGCAGGCAGGCCACGTACGCCGACATCGGCGCCCCGGTGTGCGTGATGCGCAGGGCATCGACGGCTTCGAGCCACCTGAGCGGTCGGCGCAGGAAGGTCAGCGGCGACATCAGCCAGCTGGTGGCGCCGGCATGGAAGGGCACCAGCAGCCCGCAGACCAGCCCATAGTCGTGGAAGTGCGGCAGCCAGGTCAGCGTGCGGGAATGGGTGTCGAGTTGGCCCGCCACGTGGAGCGCCAGCACGTTGGCCAGCGCCTGCCCATGGCTGATGCGCACGCCACGTGGTGCAAGCGTCGATCCCGAGGTGTACTGGAGGTAGGCCAATGCGTCGGCATCGACGAACGGCAACTGGCCAGGCATGCCGGGATCGGACGTCTCGAGTTCGACCGACGAGATCCATCGCGCCGCAGCGAACAGGGACGGCTCGAGCACCTGGCGCGCGCTGTCGAGAAGGTCGGCGGCGGTCCATACCAGCGCGGCGCCGGTGTCCTCGAGGATGCCGCGCAGTCTCGGCGCCGAACGCAGCAGCCGCACCGGGTCGGGTGCCGGAACCGGCACCGCGACGCAGCCACAAAGCACGCAGGCCCAGAACGCACGCACGAAATCGAGACCCGGCGGCAGGGCCAGCAGCACGCGCTCGCCCGGTCGGGCGAGCGCACCCAGGCGGGCGGCCAGGCGGTGGCAGTCGATCGACAGGTCCCCATAGCTCAAATGTTCAGCGGGGGACAGGTCATCCTTCAGGAAGACGTAGGCGAGACGGTCTGAGTGCGCGGTACAGCGCGACTCGAAAACGGCGGTCAGGGAGTTCGGGAGCACGAGGCCTGCGTCATGGTTCATGGTCGACGGGGGGCCAGCGGCGTGCCGCCGGGCGGAGTTCGGATCATTGGGCGGTCCTCGCAACGGGGCTTCAAGACGGCGCGCGCCGGCTTCCCATGTAGGCCGCTGTCCAATGAACGCTCATTCCCCCGCACATTCCAGCGAAAAGAGCGGCACATCGGCCCGTCGGCTGAGCCACAGGCCACCGCCCAAGCCCCTGAACTTCCTCGACAGCCCCTGCCGATACAGCTCCGCGCGGTGCCGAAAGAGGAGCGGATCCGTGAGGTCTTCGTCGACGATGTCATTTTCGTAGTCCTCCAGCGTCACCGCCTCCACGTAGAGCGCGCCCTGGCTCAATGTCCCGAGATTGCGCAGGGCACGCTTGAGGTCGACAGGACTCAGATAGGCCAGAACGCCCTGGCAGATGACGAAGTCGAATGGCGCCTGAGCCTGGTAGTCCACGACCGACCCGCGTTCCCAGCCGTAGCGGGCGCACAGGTATTCGCTGATCTCGACGCCTTGATAGCTCGCTTGAGGAAAGTGACGGGCCACGATGTCCCGCCACAGCCCGACGCCGCAACCGACGTCCAGCACGCGTCGGACAGGGACGCGCAGGTACTTCAGGTAGGCGCTCACGAAGGCACCCAGGCGTTCGACGTGCTGCGGGTCGGCTACCTTGGTCTTCTTGTCGAAATAGTAGCGCGCGTAATAGGACTCATCGAAGGTGGCGGCGTCAGCGGATTCCATGCGTGCATCCTACCTGTACGCGCTGTCGCGCTTTCGAGCTTCGGGAGGGCGTGCCCGGTCGGCAACGCTTCCTAGAGACCGATGGCAAGCCTCGCGACGGGGACCTTCTCGCCGATGCCGAACCTCAGCGTGTCGGGAGACAGGTCTTTCGGGCTGGTGAATGTTCGGAACATCCTGTCCCATATCGAAAGCAGAACGCCGAAGTTGCTTCCGTAGTGCGACGGGTCGTCGCTGTGGTGGATGTGATGGCTTTGCGGCGTGACCAGTATCCAGTCGAGGCCGCGCAGGCGCCAGTTCACGTTCAGGTGCATCCAGCCGTTGGTCGTCGCATAGAAGAAGAACAGCGCATTGGCCAGCCAGAATGGGGACACGCCGAGAATCGGACTGGCAAAAATGTAGGGAAGATTGAATATCGCTTGCTGGAGGATCGAGGTTCTGCTGCCGGCCAGCCAGTACATGTGGGTCGGCGAATGGTGCCAGCGGTGCACCCGCCAGAGAGGCTTGAGGTGCACCAGCCTGTGGGTCCAGTAGGCGCCGAAATCAGCGACCAACAGGTACAGCACCAGGCGCACCGGGAGCGGCCAGGAGCCTATTGCTGCGGGCCAAGGGCCGCGGATGCCAGTCCAGCCATTGAGGTAGCCTGCTGCCTGCCGCACGACGAGGGCAAAGAAGAGGACCGCAACCAAGTCCGCGAGCAGGACCTTGCGCCATTCGATCCGCCGTGCACCCCAGCGCCACTCGATCCAACCGAATACCGCGACCTGAAACAAGAACAGCAGGCAGAGGAAAACGAGCTGCCTGAAGGTAATCATGAATTGACGCCACTGATGTTGAATTGAGTCACGCCGGCAACGACAAAAGGAAGCTCAATGGTGAACGATGAGGAAGTGCTGAAGCCGTAGCATGCCTGTCTGCGGCGCTGGCCGAGAACGCCGGGGCCAGGCGCGACGGGTCATTTTGAGGAATCTTTCACGGTCTGCGTCGACGGCGAGAGGCGGAAGACATGCAAGTCTTTCCAGTGGCCCGTCGAGTTTTCAATCAGCACGACCGAGGCGCAATCCGCCTTGACGGCGCCAGATGCATCCAGACGCCCCTGCAACTCTGCAGCGACCGCAGCGGCCTCGGAGGGGTCCCCATGGGCAACCGTCAGGTGCGGAACCGTTCCTTCGTGCTCCCCTTCGTAAGGCTGAAAGTCCGGGAACGTGTCCACGAGGGCCCTGGTCATCGCGACGAACGGCTCGGGAGGGTCCGGCGCGAGATACGCGGTCGCGGGGAAGCGCGCCACCCTGCCCAGTGAAAAAGAGAAAGCGGCGACCCGATTCAACGCGCGTTGCGCTCGGTCCAGCACGGCAGGCGTGATGTGGCGAGGGTCCATGAACGGCACAAGCACAGTGATGTGCGCAGGCACCCCCAGCTTCGTCGTCGCGTCGAAGCGCTGCCGCAGGTCGCCGACGAGCGGCTCGGCCGACGGCACTTTGACAGCAAAAGCGGATATTGCCATGGGACCCGATGATATTCACCGGCGGTGCGCCGGAACCTCATCAACACTGTGGAGGAGACACGTCAGGCTCGGGCTGCGATGCACCAAGGACCAATGTCGCCGCATTCGGATTTCGGCTAACTTGACAACGCTTCGAGCAACAAGAATGCGCCCGGTCTGAGCAAGCGGGCGCCCAGCACGGCCTTCGAGGGGGAAGAGGTGAGCCAGCCCACAGTGTTTGTCATCGACGACGATGCGGCTTGTCGCGACTCCGTTCGCGAACTCGTCAGCGCGGCCGGACTCGCGGTCGCGGCCTTCGGTTCAGCGGTCGAATTCCTGGCCGCCTTCGAACCCACTTGGCAGGGTTGCCTGATCCTCGACCTGCACATGCGCCAAATGGACGGTCGCGCGCTGCAGCAGCGGCTGCGCCAGCTGGGCATTGACATACCGATCGTGTTCATCAGCGGCAGCGTCGACATCCCGACGGCGGTCCAGGCCATCAGAGATGGCGCCGTGGATTTTCTGCAGAAGCCCTATCCCGAGAACAAGTTGCTGGATGCCGTCTACAAGGCACTCCGCCGGACCTCCTCCTGATCGTGAGGGCAGAGCGGCGCGCCTCGGCATGACGCACAGGCATTAAGCTCGCAGCTCTGCGCATCGCCAGGTCTCGAGCTCGTCGCCCATGCCATCCAACAGCCGCGTCATTCAGCATCCTCAACGCGTGGAGCTGCACAACGAAGTCCATGCCCGGCCGCCGGAAGCGCTGACCGGCGCCCTGGGCATCGCGCATATCGTGATGCTGGCGGATGCGCAGCAGCGGGCGCAGAGCCGCGCCCATCTTGCGAGCCTTCTGCGCGACCATCATCTGGCGCCCCCTGACGTCGCCACCACGCACCTGCGGGTCGAGTTCGGATCGGTCCGGCTGCGCTGGGAGCTGCACACCGAGTTCGTCACCTGGACCTTCACGGTGCCCGGACCCGCCGAAGCGCAGCATCCTCGCCAGCCGGCCAGTGCGATCGGTGCCGTGCCGCAGGACTGGCTCCACGGGCTTCCCGGGCAGTGCCTCTGCAGCCTCGATCTGTGGGTATTCCCGGGACGTGGAAGCACTGGCGACGCCCGCGTCGCGGACTTGCTCAACGAGCAGACGCTGGTGGGTTCCAGCGTGGCGGGCGAGCAGGCGCAGGTGTTCACGGACTTCGCCATCCACGCGGACGGCTCGTCCCGCATCCTGCTCTTCGCCGACGCGCTCCAGCCGCGCCGGCTCGGACGGCTGGTGCAGCGGATCCTCGAGATCGAGACCTACCGGATGGCAGCCCTGCTCGGCTTGCCGGCGGCGCGGCAAGCGGGCGAGGCGCTGGGCAGCGCGGAGGGCGAGCTGGCGGCGCTCGCGCAAGCCATCCGCAGCGCCGAGCGTGACGCCGAACCGGCCCTGCTGGACCGGCTCACGCGGCTGGCCGGCGAGGTCGAGAGCCAGCATGCGGCCACGCATTCGAGACTTTCCGCCAGCAGCGCCTATTTCGAATTGCTGGACCAGCGCATCGTGCAGATTGCCGAAGCCAGGCTGGACGGACTCCAGAGCATCGCCGAGTTCATGGAGCGGCGCCTGACGCCGGCGCGCAAGACCTGCGAATGGGCGGTCCGGCGGCAGGACTCGCTGTCCCAGCGGGTCTCCAGGATGAGCAATCTGTTGCGCACCCGGGTAGAGATCGAGCAGCAGCAAAGCAGCCAGGCCCTGCTCGAAGCCCTGAACCGCCGGCAGGACCTTCAACTGAAGTTGCAGGCCACCGTCGAAGGACTCTCGGTGGCCGCCATCACCTATTACATCGTCGGCCTGGTCAGCTACCTGGCCAAGGGCGCCCAGAAGATCGGATGGCCGCTGTCACCTGAAACAACGGCCGCACTGGCGATTCCCGTCGTCGCGCTGAGCATCTGGTGGTCGTTGCGGCGCCTTCATCGGAAGATGTTCGTCCACTAGCGACGCGTCGCGGCCAGCTACCAGCGGGCACCGAAACTGCGCCGCAGTTCGTTGATCTCGGGCTCGCCGAGCGGTTTCGGCGGATCGCCCCCCGCGCGCGCAAGCGCCCAGAGCCGCGCCGTTTCCTCGAGTTCCTCGAGCACCGCCATCGCCGCGGCCGGCGTGTCTTGCCAGACGTTGGGGCCGAGCCGCTCGAGCATCACGGCACGGATCGGCGTGCCCGCGGCGCCGTAGCGCTCGATCGCCTCGGCCACTTGTGCCGCAGCCTCGGGCGCGCCGGGGCGGTGGTAGCGGATCACCGGCACGCGGCCGACCTTCATCACGAAATAGGGCGTCAGTGCCGGCAGCAGCTCGCCACCGGTCTCGCGCAGCGTGAGCGCCACGCAATGGGTGCTGTGGGTATGGATCACGCAGCGCGTGCCGGCATCGAAGGCGCTGGCGGCGCCATAGATGCGGGCGTGCAGCGCCATGGTCTTGCTGGCCCGGTCGCCGTGGGTCTGGCGCAGGCTGCCGTCAAGCCGCGCCAACCTGGCCGGATCGAGGAAGCCGAGGCAGGCATCGGTCGGCGTGATCAGGAAGCCATCGTCGAGCCGCACGCTGATGTTGCCGGCCGTGGCGTGGACGTAGCCGCGCTCGAACAGGCTGCGGCCGACGCGGCAGATTTCGTCGCGGGCGCGGTGTTCGTTCATCGCAGCGCGCCGAAGGCCTTGGAAAAGAAATCGTCGCTGCCGAAGTTGCCCGACTTCAGCGCGATGTGCAGGCCCGCCCCCCCGGCCGCCGCGCTCGCCGCGTGGCACCAGGGCACGCCGGGGTCGATCTGGCCGCCGATCTGGAGCTGTGCGATGCCGAGCGCCTGCACGCAGGCGCCGGAGGTCTCGCCGCCCGCGACCACCAGCTGCCGCACGCCGCGCTCGACCAGGCCACGCGCGATCGCGGCGAGCGCGCGTTCGACCATGGCGCCGGCCTCCTCGACACCCAGGCGACCCTGGACCGACTTCACGGCCGAGGGCTCGGCGGTGGAATAGATCAGGACCGGCCCCTCCGGCAGCAGCGGCCCGGCCCAGGCGAGCGCCTGGCCGACCGCGTCGCCGCCGGCCGCGAGCTGCAGCGGATCGAGCGCCAGCGCCGGCCGCCCGGCGGCGACGAAGTCGGCCACCTGCCGGTTGGTCGCCAGCGAACAGCTGCCGGACACCACGGCCCGCAGGCCGCCGGCCGCCGGCAGCGCACTGGCGGTCGACGACGGCGCGATGCCGAAGTTGGCCGGCAAGCCGATCGCCACGCCCGAGCCCGCGGTCACCAGCGGCATCGCGGCCAGGGCGGGGCCGAGGCGCAGCAGGTCGTCGTTGGAGACCGCGTCGACGATCGCGATGGCGACACCCTCGCTGCGCAGCTGCGCGATGCGCGCACCGACAGCCTCGGCACCCTGCGCGACCGCCACGTGATCGATCAGGCCGACCTTGCGCCGGGTCTGGGCCTGCAGCACCCGCACCAGGTTGGCATCGGTCATCGGCGTCAGCGGGTGGTTCTGCATGCCGCTCTCGTCGAGCAGCACGTCGCCCACGAACAGATAGCCCTTGAAGACGGTGCGCTTGTTGTCCGGGAAGGCCGGCGTGGCGATCGTGAAGTCGCATTGAAGCGCATCCATCAGCGCCTCGGTGACCGGCCCGATGTTGCCGGCGGGCGTGCTGTCGAAGGTGGAGCAGTACTTGAAGTAGATCTGCCGCGCGCCCTGCGCCTGCAGCCAACGCAGCGCGTCCAGCGATTGCGCCACAGCTTCCGCCGGCGGGATGGTGCGCGACTTCAGCGCCACCACCACGGCGTCGACGTCGGCCGCGAGCGGCGCCTGCGGCACGCCGATGGTCTGGACCACGCGCATGCCAGCGCGCACCAGGTTGTTGGCGAGGTCGGTAGCGCCAGTGAAGTCGTCGGCGATGCAGCCGAGCACGATGGAGGGGGCCTGGGCGGTCATCCGGCTAGTTTACTGACAGCCCGGCGCCGCGGAGAATGCCCTCATCTGCGTGGAAAGTCATGGAGCAGCACAACGATCCACAGGGCGCGCGCGTAGCATCCGCGCCAATGGCAAGCGGACGGCACGGCATCGTCGGTCTGATCGACTGCGTCTGGGGCGCCATCCTGCTGATCCCGGCCCTGGCGATTTTTTCGTCCACGCACGTCCGGGATCTTGGGGCTGCTTCCCTCCTTGCCGCAACCGCCGTGTTCTTCGGCTTGCTTCGGGCGATCCTGGGCCTTCGCGCATTCCTGCTGCTCACCTATGTCCCGGCGCTGTTCGGCGTTCTCGCCGTGGGCGCCGATCTGCTGCGCGACGTCAACCTTTTCGAGGCCGCCTTGATTCGGCCGGACCCCCATGAAGCGTGGCCGGTCATTCAGCCTCATGTCCAGTGGATAGCCCTGGCCGCGGCCCTGCTCGCGACGCCGATCTGGGTGTCGTTTCGCAGTCGGTCGACCGCGCCGGCGCGTTGGAGGATGCCTTCGGCCGCCCTTGCGACACTCACTGTCGCCGCAGCCACATGCGGCGCCGTCTTTCACGAGACGGTGCTGCGCGCGTGGCCGCTGAACGTGATTTCGGTGGCCGCGGCTTCTGCGATCGGCCGTGACGACTTCATCTCGACGGCGTCGCCCTATGCGGCCGCGAACCCTCGGTCGGCGTCCGCGAGCTGGGGCGCCGCGCGGTTGCCGGGACTTCACCCGCCGAACGAGACCTACATCCTCATCATCGGGGAAACGGTGCGTGCCGACCGCCTCGGCGCATGCGGCGGCCAGGGGCAGGTCGGCATCAGCCATGAAGACGCGATCATCTTTTGCGATGTGATGTCCGGGTCCAGCAGCACGCACACGTCGGTCCCTCTGCTCGTCTCGCGCGAGATGCCTGGCGGTGCATTCCGGGTCAGCAAGGACGCAAGCTTCATGAAGGCTTTCGAGGAAGCCGGGTTTCGCACCTATTGGCTCGCCCTCCAGGAACGAGGCATTGCCTGGCCTGACGCCAACTCGGACATGTTCCTGGCGATAAAGAGGACCGATCGAGAAAGCCTTTTGCCGTCACTCAAAGAGGTGCTCGCGCAGGACGCGCCCAAGAAATTGATCGTGTTGCATGCCTACGGCGCACACTTCTCGTACTGCGATCGCTATGACCCCGCAACAGCCGCTTTCCAGGCCGACTGCTCGAAGCTTTCTGAGCTCCCGGAAGATTCAACGCTGCCGGACTTCATCCGCGCCTACGACAACGCCGTCGCCGAATCCCTCCGATTCGTCGATGCGGTGATCTCGGAGGCAGCGCAGGCGAAAGGCTCGTCCTTCGTGATGTACACGGCTGACCACGGCGAGAACCTGCTGGACGACGGACGGAGGCTTTTTCAGCACGCGCTGAAAGATCCGACGCGCTGGGACACGACAGTCCCGGCCGTGGTGTGGGCGAGCGATGAATGGCGCGGCAGCAACGCCGCGCGTTGGGAACGGCTCCGCGCCAACCATGGCGCCAAGGTGATGCATGCCGACCTTGTCCCCACCCTGCTCGGTTCAGCGGCCATCAGCTATGTCGACGAGCGGCGAGTGGCCATCGATCTCGGAGCGATGTCACCCGCTGCCGATAGAACCCGGTGGGTGATGCGACGTCTCGGTGAGAAGTTGGATGGCGACCAACTGCGTCGAACGAGCCCGGTTCAGGCATTGGCTCGGTAGATGACCTTGAAGCGCTCGCACGCAACCGGCATGGTCAGGCTTGGTTCCCGACCCAGACGCGCGCATTCTCGGCCGAAGTAGGCCCAGTGCACTCGGCGCCAGTACGCCAGGGAGCCATCACCTTCGCCCTCGAGTGCCGCGAATTCGGCGGAGACTTTCTCGAACGGCACCACCTCGACCTCCAGGGTCTCGATGACACAGACAGGCCGTCCATCCCAGCAAGTGACGACACTCAGGGCGCCCGGCTTGGGCGGTGCCCCAGCGCAAGCGCTCTCGAATGACCAGAGAAGCCCGGCTGTGGCCCGTTTGACGCCCGCAAGCACGAGCTCGGCAAGTTCGTCGGCGGAGGCCTCGTTGTCATCGAAGTGGAACGCCTCGAAGAATCGCTCGGAGCAATCTCCTTGTCCGACTTCGGCGGAGAAAGCGTCCCAGAAGGCTGCGATGTTTGAAGGAATAGTCATGCTCGTCCTGGCGGGAGCGACACCTCGCGCAACCGCTGGTGGGCAGCGCCATCCATCGCGATGGGCTGCTGGTTTTTCGCATGCAGATAGTGCTGGGTGAAAACCGCCAGGTAGGCTTCCAGCGCTTGCTCGGCAACGCGTTCGCCCGCCAGGCTCATGCACAGGGCGGCCACTTCGCTGGTGCAGAAATGGTCGTTGCGGCCCGAGTTGCGCAGCTTGTACTGCGATGTCTGGTCGGGCTCCAGGCTCAAGACCGGCAGGCGGTCCAGGTAGGGGCTTCTTCGGAACATCTTGCGAGCCTCGGACCAGGTCCCGTCCAGGAGAATGAAAAGCGGTCGCTTCTTCTGGGCATCATCCCGAAGGCTGTCGGGGGGTTGAACGGTGCGCACGACCCGCTCGGGCGCTGCATATCGGCCGGGAAACACCACGTACGGATGCCATTGCGGGTCGCGCAGCAGGGCCAGGAGGGCGGGGTCGGTTTCGGTGCGCTTCCAGCCGAAGGCGAAGGTATCGGGCACCACATCGGCGACCAGCCAGCCCGTGTTGCTCGGCTTGAGCGGCTCTATATCGGCCATGAGCAGGCACACCCCAGCGCGTGTCGTCAGTGAAGGGCGCAGCGCACACATGCAGTGGCTGGGTACCAGCCGGCAGTCCGCGCAGCGCTCGCGCTTGAAACCACCACGGGCGAGAAATGGCTTGGCGCTGCGCGCGAGACGCGCGGCGCGCAGGTGGGAGACGGCGTGTGGCATGCGGAGATTCTCGGGCAAGCGACCCCTCGGCCGCAGGCCGATCGTTGCGCGCTTCATGTTAAAACCGATGTCGACCTCTCCGCGCTCGGGGAACGGTCGTCGTCATGATGCAGTCGCAGTTGCCCCAGCCAGAATGAGTGCCGCAGATTTCCTCCTCGCGCCAGAAGTCCAGAAGTTGTTGAAGGTCGTTTTCGCAGCACCGACGAACGGGTTTTCCGTTGCGGAACTCGCCAGGAAGGCCAAGTTGAATGCGGACGAAGTCGAGCGGACCCAGGAGCACCTGCTCAAGTGCGGCATCCTGACCAGGCGCAAGTCGGAAACCGACGAACCCGAGACGGTCGAGGCGAACACGTCGTTCGTCTTCTACAACGAACTGCGGTCCATTGCTCTCAAGTCCTTCGCGGCCGCCGAACCCATCCGCGCGATGCTGCGTTCGAAATTCAAGGATTCAGTTCTGCGCGCCTTCGTGCTGGGGGAGGACGAGGACGCGACAGTGCAGCTGGTCGTGGTTCACGGCCGACTGGTGCCGGATGAGTCGGAAATGTCCATCGCGTGCCGGAAGCTCTCCGTGTCCATCGGCCGGCATCTCAACGTGCACGTGATCTCGAGCGCCAGGTACGCGGCCCTCACGCCGGGGGACAACCTCGGGGCACGGCTGGCTGGCGTCTCTGCGATCGAAATCATCGGCCAAGGGGACACCAAGGCAAAGCCGGCAGAGGAACGCGAGGGTCTGCTGCAAAGTGCCAGAAAGAGATTGGCCGCCCTGGCCCGGCGGTAGCTTCCTATGCCGATGCCCTGCTCTTCTGGAAAGGCGCATCCCAGTACGGCGGGTCGCTGAAGGCCGTCTGGAGCATTTTCAGGAAGCAGTGCACCTTGGCCGTCATGTAGCGCCTCCTTCGCCTCGAGCCCGCGTGGGTCCGATCATGAGCCAGCGAAGGCAAAAAAAAGCCTCCCGAAGGAGGCATAAATCCTTTCGGCTGCGTGGAGCCGAGGGAGTCGAGTTCTTTCAGTGCACGCTGCTGAGGAGCGTCGGCGTGYAGTAGCCGTTGCGATAGATGCCTTCGATGTTGCCGGCCACCTGATCACTGGTGCGCGCGGTCACGAACTTCGCCTGCGGCGTGCGGTAGACGACGATGGTGCACGACAGGTGCTTGCTCAGGGTGCGGGCGATGCCGTTGGCCTGGCTTGCGGTGGGATAGGTGTTCATGTTTTTCATTGGCCTGTGCGATGGCTAAATAGTAGTACCAAGGTACTTACAAATCGCCACATGTAGTCTCTAAGTACTAATCTCGGTCGTGAAATAGTTCACGACTGACCCAGGCGTTCAAGCGTCAGCGCATGGCGGGCGGTGCTTCCGCCCAGTGCCTTGGTCGCCTCGCGGGCGGCCTCGACCAGTTGGCGACAGGCCGCGTGCAGGGCATCGGGCCGGGCCAGCCGCTCCCTTGGCCCCGAGAGGGCCAGGGCACCCTGCAGCTCTCCGGTCGCACCGAAGACCGGCGCCGCAGCCGAAGCGGTCTCCGGGTCGCGCTCTCCGTGGGAGACCGCCCAGAACTGTTCTCGAATGGCCTCGTGCTCGGGCATTGCCGGCGACGAGAACGCGAGCAGGACCTTGCCCGACGCACCTTGCGCGATGGCGTATTCCTGACCCACCTGCACCGATGCGCGAACGGCCCTGGACGGTTCGACGCGGAACAGCGCAATGCGCTTGTCGCCGTGCCTCACGTAGAAGGAAGCGGTCTCCCCGGTGGCGGCGCTCAGCCGTTCGAGGATGGGCTCGATGACGTGGCCGACCTGAAACGAGCCTTGGTAGATCGAGGCCAGGCGCAGCGGCTGGGGCCCGATGGCGTACTGCCCGTCGGACAGTTTCCGGATGAAGCCCCCGTGCTCGAGCGCGGCCAGCAGTCGCAGCACCGTGCTCTTGTACAGGCCCGTGCGTCTGGACAGTTCCGTCAATGTCAGTCGCGCGTCCGTCGGGCCAAAGGCGGCGAGCAGCGAGAAGGCCCTGTCCAGGACCGCGACGCCGCTTGATTCGGCGCTGTCGAGGGCTCGTGAGGCAGGGGTCGGGTCAGGCATAGGAAATCACCAGGCAATCAAGACAGGCTCCCCGAGGGGAGGCCGTGCACCCGAGTGTGACACGCACGACGCGGTGGTCCGGGCGCAGTTCCGAAGAGACGAGACGTAAAAAAGCCCCCGCGCATTGCTGCGAGGGGGCCAATCCATCGAAGGGACGATGGAGGAGACAACCAGGGATCTTCGGGTCAGCAGATTTCGTCGAGCTTCTTCGAGGTCAAATAACCGGAAACAACGACGGCAGCGACGGCCACCAGGCAGATCAATACGTTCAACATTCGGGACTCCAAGATGAGTGCGTTGGGTCGATTATAGGGTAAACCCTAGTTCCTTGCAGGACGTGCTCGGAGGGTGCCGGAAAGCCACCGGCCACCGGCCATCGACTGACGTTGCCGACAGGGCCTTAATCCGGCGCAAAGCCGTGTCGGCGCGATGCGCCTACATTTGGTTTCTTCGACGATGCGGAGGCAGCGATGCGCAAGGTTCTGGCGCGACCGGTCGGCTGGCGGCTGCGTGCCGCCGTCGCGGTCGGCGTCATCTGCTTGTTCGGCGCCTGTGCGTCGGCGCCAGAGCGCCCGGCTGCACCGCCATCGGCCCCGGCCCCGGCGCCGGCCCCCGACATCGCCGCACCGGCCGCGCCCGCCTTCTCCTCGCTGGTCGCCAGCCGCAGCGCCAGCGTGGTCGACGTGAGCACCCTGCGGATCGGCCGCGAAGCACGACCCGAGGGGGCCGAACTGGAGTTCGCGCCCGAGAACGATTTCGCCGACCGGCTGGCCCGGCCGCTGCCGGCCAACGTGCGCATCAGCCAGATTCGCGACCTCGCCTCGGGCGTGATCCTCACCAGCGACGGCCTGATCCTGACCAGCGCGCACGTCCTGGCCGCCATCGACGAGGCGCAGGTCCGGCTGGACGATGGCCGCCGCTTCCAGGCGCGGGTGGTCGGCACCGACAGGCGCACCGACGTGGGCCTGCTGAAGATCGATGCCAAGGGTCTCGCGACCGCGGCCATCGGCGACTCGTCGCGGCTGGCGCCGGGCGACTGGGTCGCGGCCATCGGGGCGCCGTTCGGATTCCATGGCAGCGTCACGGCGGGCGTGGTGAGCGCGGTCGACCGCTACATCGGCGGCGCCGGGGAAGTGCCCTTCATCCAGACCGACGTCGCGATCAACCCGGGCAGCTCGGGCAGCCCGCTGTTCAATGGCCGCGGCGAAGTGGTCGGGATCAACTCGATGATCTACAGCGGCAGCGGCGGCTACATGGGCCTCTCGTTCGCCGTGCCGATCAACCTGGCGATGAAGATCGCGACGCAGCTGAAGGAGACCGGTCGGGTGCGGCGCGCGCACCTGGGCGCCGAGTTGCAGGAGATGACACCAGCGCTGGCCCAGTCCTTCGGACTGAAGGAGTCGATCGGCGCGCTGGTGGTGCAGGTGGATGCCGAGGGGCCCGCCCGTGCCGCCGGGCTGGTTCGCGGCGATGTCCTCACCACCATCGATGGCCGCACGATCTCGCACTTCACCGACCTGCTGCAACAGATCTCCGACGCCCCGCCGGGCCGCCGCGTCCGGTTCGAACTCTGGCGGCACGGCGCGAAACGGACGTACTCGGTGGCGCTGTCCGAGGATGCCGGACCGCGGTTCACCGTGCCGGCCGGAACCCAGCCCGACTGGAATGATGGCCTCGGCCTGAGCCTGGGCGAGTTGTCGGCGGCACAGCGGCTCCAGCTGGGCAGCGACGGTGGCCTGATGGTGCGCGAGGCCACCGGGCTCGCGCGCAGCGAGGGCATCCGCGCGGGCGACATCATCGTCGCCGTCAACGACACCCGGCTCGACCGGGTCGAGGACTTCAGGATCAAGCTGGCCGCCACCACGCCGGGCCGGATGGTCGCGCTTCTGGTGCTGCGCGACCGCCGGCTGGCCTACGTGCCGGTGCTCAATGCGCCATGAGGCCCCGCTATGGCGCCCGGAGGGGCTCCAGCAAGGCCGCGCTGGGGTAGCCGTCGGCGGGCTGGCCGATGCTGCGCTGGTACTGGCGAATGCCTTCGCGGGTGGCCGGCCCCATCATGCCGTCGGGCGTGCCGCTGGCGAAGCCGCGCTGGTTCAGCGCGGTCTGGAGTTCGAGCAACTGGCTGCGCGACAGCGCCGCCAGGTCGCGCGGCCAGGGCGCCTGCACGCCCGGCCCGTCGGTCAGGCGCTGCGACAGCAGGCCGACCGCCAGCGCGTAGCTGGTCGAGTTGTTGTAGCGCAGGATGGCGCGGAAATTCGGCCCCACCAGGAAGGCCGGCCCGCGCGCACCCGCGGGCAGCAGGACCATGCCGTCGGCGAACGCCGGCAGCGGCTTGCCGTCCATGCTGCGCACGCCCTCGGCTGCCCACTGGGCGCTGGACTGGCGAACGCTGCTGTCGGCGCGGCCGAAATCGAAGCCGGGCGGCAGCTGGACTTCGACGCCCCACGGCTGGCCTGACTGCCAGCCCGAACGGGCCAGGAAATTGGCGGTCGAGGCCGTGACGTCGGCCATGCTGCCCCAGATGTCGCGCCGGCCGTCGCCGTCGGCGTCGACCGCGTAGGCGAGGAAGTTCGACGGCAGGAATTGCGTCTGCCCCATGGCGCCGGCCCAGGAGCCGATCATGTGCTCGCGGTCGATGTCGCCGCGCTCGAGGATCTTCAGCGCCGCCAGCAGTTCGCGACGCGCCCAGTCCTCGCGGCGGCCCTCGAAGCCCAGGGTCGCCAGCGCATCGATGGTCGGCGTGCTGCCGTAGTTGCCGCCGAAATTGCTCTCCATGCCCCAGATCGCGACGACCACTGCGGACGGGACGCCGTAGCGCGCCGCCGCCGCGTCGGCTTCGACGCGGACCTGCATCAGCTTGTCCTTGCCGAGCGCGACGCGCTGGGCCGTCACGGTGTTGTCGAGGTAGTCCCAGACCGTGCGCGTGAACTCGGGCTGGGCGCGGTCCAGCTCGACGACGCGCGGCAGGTACTGCACGTCGCCGAAGGCGGCCTGCAAGGTCGCATCGCCGATGCCGGCAGCGCGCGCGCTGCTGCGGAAATCCGCGACCCAGCGCGCGAAGCCCTGCTGGAGCGACAGCTCGTCCGCCCCGGCGCCCGAGGGCTGGGCCGCGGGCGCAGGCGCAGGGGGACGGGCCGCCGGGGCCGGCCGGGCGGGCGCTGGCGCGGCGGTCGGCGGCGCGGAGGCGCAACCCGCCAGGACGGCAGCGGCCAGCGCCATGGCGGCAAGGCCTCGAAGGCGCGGCAGGGGGAGAGGGTGTCGATGCATCCGGGCCATTTTCACCTGCGCCGGCGTCCGTCGCGGCCTTGCGGACTCGCCCGCGCGCCCCCATCTGAGAACCAGAACGACCCCGTGAAATAGCCGTCATCGCCAGTTATGACGCGCGGGGGTTGGAACAATGTTTGCTGGAGACAGACATGCTGACCATCGACCAAAAAGAAGCCATCCTTCGCAAGGCAGGCGTGACCGTTCCCGCGTTCCCCGAGCGGCATCCGGACACGCATCCGAAAGACCACGACGCCGAAGCCGAAGACAAGGCGAGCCTGCAGCGCTGGACCGAAGCCATCGAGGTGCTGTACGTGCAGTACGCGGCGGCCAGGGCGGCGAAGAGCCTGCGCGACGCCGAGGAAGCGGCGCGGCTCGACCAGTTGCGCCGCGCGGCCGAGCGCTCGAGCGCCTGAAGCGTGGTTGCGCTCAGCGCGCCCCGTACGTGAACTGCAGCACCCCGTCGTCGACCGCGCCGAAGCGCATGGCGACCAGGTCGCTCAGGTAGTTCTGGTTGAGCTTCCAGGGCTTGGCCGAGCCTTGCTTGGGCAGCTGGCCGGCGGCCCGCTCGAAGTAGCCCGATGAGAAATCCACCCACGGCAGCAGCGCCGTGTCCGGGTCGGCCGGGGGCCGGCAGATGCGCGCGCCGGTCTTGCGCATGTGGTTGAGCAGCCGGCACACATACTGCGCGGTCAGGTCGGCCTTGAGCGTCCATGAGGCATTGGTGTAGCCGAAGGTATTGGCCATATTCGGCACGCCGCTGTACATCAGGCCCTTGTAGTTGACCGTGCGCGAAGGCTCCACCCGCTCGCCGTCGACGTACAGCGCCGCGTGGCCGAGCATGGCGAGCTGGAGGCCGGTGGCGCTGACGATGATGTCGGCGTCGAGGGTGGCGCCCGAGCGCAGCGCGATCCCGGTCTCGGTCAACGACGCGATGTGGTCGGTCACGACCGAGGCGCGACCGGCGTTGATGGCCCGGAAGAAATCGCCGTCCGGCACCAGGCACAGGCGCTGTTCCCAGGGGTTGTAGCGCGGCGTGAAATGGGTCGCGATGTCGGCCTCCGGACCGAGTGCATGGCGGACGCCGCCCAGCAGCAGCTGGCGCATGCGCTGCGGGTTGCGCCGGCTGAGCCGGAACACGTACATGCCCAGCAGCACGTTTTTCCAGCGCGTGAGCTGCAGCGCCAGCCGCAGCGGCAGGCGCCGCCGCAACCGCATGCCGACCGGATCGACCGACGGACGGGCCACCATCCAGGTCGGCGAGCGCTGCAGCATCGTCACGTGCGCCGCCTTGTCGGCCAGCGCCGGCACCAGCGTCACGGCGGTGGCGCCGCTGCCGATGACGACGATCTTCTTGCCCGCGTAGTCGAGGTCGGCGGGCCAGTGCTGCGGATGGACCAGCCGCCCGCCGAAGCGCTCGCGTCCCGGGAAGTCGGGCTGGTGGCCGGCCGCGTAGTCGTAGTAGCCGCTGCACATGAACAGGAAGCCGCAACGGATGCGCGCGCTGCCGCCACCGTCTGCGGGCCGGAGCTCGACCGTCCACTGCGCATCCGGCGAAGACCAGTCGGCGCGCACGACCTGCTGGCCGAAGCGGATCTTCGGCTCGAGCCCGTGTTCGCGCGCCGTCTCGCGCAGGTAGTTCAGGATCGTCGGCCCATCGGCGATGGCCTTGGGGTCGGTCCAGGGCCGGAACGAATAGCCGAGCGTGTGCATGTCGGAATCCGAACGCACGCCGGGGTAGCGGAACAGGTCCCAGGTGCCGCCCAGCGAAGGGCGGGCCTCGACGATGGCGAAGCTGCGCTCCGGGCAGAGCTTCTGGAGGTGGCAGCCGGCGCCGATGCCCGAGATGCCGGCGCCGACCACCAGCACGTCGACGAACTCGTCGGTCATGACAAGGGCCTCCTTGTGACTTGGCCGATGATTGTGCGTCGACACCCGGGCCGGGGCAGCCTCGCTTACCCGGGGTCGCCCACCGCTCTCTTCATGCCTGCACGGCCAGGGGATTCGGCGAGGGCTCGCCGGTCTTCGTGAGCGTGTTGCGGTCCGTGTGGTGGAAGGGTTCGGACAGCCCCTGGATCTGCATCACGGTGTCCTGGTCGTACGACCAGGTGCCGTCGGCATGGAAGGCGACCTCGATGCGCCACTCGAGCGTGGTGAATGCATGCTCGATGAACGGATTCGACACGATGCCGTTCACCAGGCTGCCGTGCGTGGCCACGAGTTCGAAGCGGTCCGCGTCGGCGGCCACCTTGCCGCTGGCCATGGCGATCTGCCCGCGCGGAATCGCCAAGGTGAGCATCACGGTGCTGGTGGCGGGCTCCCACAGCCAGTAGCCGACCTGGTCGTGGTACATCTTGGTCAGGCCGGGCTTGTGGATGTAGGTGTGGTAGCGCAGTCCGTAGAGCACCTGCGGGCCGTTGGTCTGGGGGTCGATCGGCTGCAGTTCGTAGTGCTCGACATAGACCTGGGTCTTCGGGCCCTGGGCCTTGGGCTTGACGTCGACGCCCTTCTCGCCGCGCCACAGCCCCGCCATCCGGCGCAGGGGCCCGAGGTTGGCAAGCGTGTGGCCGTCGAGGTCGGAAGGCTCGGTGTAGATATCGGAGGGGAATTCGGACATGGGGGCAGTTGGAAGAGTGAAGCCCGCCAAATGTAGCAAGGCAGCACCGTCGTCCGCCTAGCCTGGAGGCATCCGCTCGAAAGCCTGGAGCGCAGGGTCGATGGCATCCCAGGCCAGCCCGCGCACGCCGTAGGTGAGCACCTGCGGCGCGAAGCGGGCCGGTTCGTCCAGGCTGGCCGCGGGGACCGCAATCAGGTCCGGCATGGCGGCGAAGCGCAAATAGACCGGCGTGCCGCAGACCGGGCAGAAGGCGTGGAGCTTCATGTTGCCGCTGTCGCCCGCGACCTCCCACAGCGTCGCCTCGCCGGTGATCGACATCTCGGCCCGCGCGGGAAAGGTCAGGTAGGAGCCGTGCCCGGTGCCGCTGCGCCGCTGGCAGTCGCGGCATTGGCAGTGGTTCTGGAAGATCGGCGCGTGCGCGGTGGCGTAGCGGATCGCGCCGCACGCGCAGCCGCCGGTGTAGGGCTGGGTCATGGTCGACTCCTTGTTCAGGCCGCCAGCGGCTTGGCGAAGACATCGATGCCCTGCCCCGTCTCCAACAGGGACTTGAGGCTGGAAAGAACGATCGGCCAGCCCTGCTGGATGCCCTTGGCCATCCCGCTGCCGGCTTCGAGTTCGTCGTGGGTGACGGTCAGCCGCACCATGTCCTGGTATGCCTCGACGTCGAAGCGCACCCGGCTGTAGCTGGCCGGGTCGTCGGCTTGCGCGGGGCTCGCCCAGGTGATGACCAGCCGCGTCGGCGGCGCGATCTCGACCACCTTGCCCAGCACGTTGACTGTGCGCTGCTCGTTGGCGCGCACGTGCTCCCAGGTCGAACCGGGCTTCCAGTCGGACACGTTCTCGTGGCCCCAGTAGCGCCGCGCGATCTCCGGCCGGGTGATGGCCTCGAACACCTTTTCGGGCGTCGAACGGATGTAGGTCACATAGACGAAGCTGGTCTTTTCTTTGCTCATGGTCAATCTCCTTCGAGTTCCTTCTTCAGGTCGTGCAGCAGGCCGAGCCGCCGGCGTTCGAATTTGCGCACCCACCGCTCGTAGACCTCGTGCAGCGGCACCGGGTTGATGAAATGCAGCTTCTCCCGGCCACGCCGCACGGTACTGACCAGATTGGCTTCCTCGAGCAGCCCGATGTGCTGCGCGGCGGATTGCCGCGCCATGTCCAGGTGCTCGCAGAGCTCGCCCAGCGTCTGGCCGTTCTTCTCGTAGAGCAGGTCGAGCAGCTTTCTGCGAGTCGGGTCGCCCAGTGCCTTGAAAACCTTGTCAGCGTCCATTCGTCGTGTGAGTGCGTGGGGCGATGATATGCAGGTAAATACCTGCATGTCAAGCCCTGGCGCCTAGTCCAACGACACGCGGCGGAACTCGGCGTACGCGGTCGGCCGGAAGTTGGCCACCGGCACGCTCTGCTCTTCATGAGGCAGGGAGACCCGGACGCTGCCCGCCTCCCGCACCCAGCAGCCACGGGTCGTCTCGCCGTCCCAGGTGGACAGGAAGCAGACCCGGCGCGGTGCCGGGCAACCGTCGTGGGCGTCGGTCAATTGCAGCAGGCGAACCGGGCTTCCATCGGCCACGAACAAGACGCTGGGCGCGAGGTCGCAGCCGGCCAGGCAGGTGCCGCATAGCACTGCTGCGAAGACGGGGTCCAACCACCATTTCAAGGAATCGAGTTTGAACATGATCCAGGTCCGGAAATGAAAAAAGGCAACGAGCTGAACTCGTTGCCTTTGAGGGGGGCGCCTGTCGAACTGAAAGAGGGCTATCCGCCCCGCTTGATTCGACCGCGCTGCTCGAAGGCAACGAAGGTGCGAAGACTGGGAATCGACAGATGCGGGGACATGATGAGAGTGTTCATTGGCAGAGATCGAAAGGAAGTCTAGGCAGCGCACCAACGGCTGTCTACGTAAAAATTGCCAGACTCCGGCGGCGCCTCCCTCGCGCTATATTGGTTCCGCGGTCGCAACGCAAGGAGAGAGACGCCATGCCTGCCGAAGTACCCACCCCGACGGCCACCCTCCTCTCCGAGACAGGTGCGCTGATCGTCGCCGTATCGCGACGCCTCTTCTTTGCGGTGATGGCGCTGGCGGCCATCGTGGTCGTCGCGGTGGTCGTCCTGATCAGTACCAACTGGGCCACCTCGGCGGCCGTCATCCTCTCGGGCACGATCGGCGGCTTCATCGGCCTTCAACGCAGGCTGAAGGAGTTGACGGTGGAGGACCTGCGGGTGCTCGCGAATTCGTGGGTCCAGATCTGCCTGCCGCCGCTGATCGGCGGCGTGCTCGCGATGCTGCTCTACGTGATCTTCCTGTCCGGACTGGTCTCGAGCCCGCTGTTCCCGCATTTCGCGGCCGACCCGTCGACCCGCGAAGGCTGCGACGCGCCGCACTTCCGGATTCTCCTGTGCCACCACGGCGCGGATTTCACGGAATACGCCAAGCTCGTCTTCTGGTCCTTCGTCGCCGGGTTCTCGGAGCACTTCGTGACCGACATCATCGGCCGCTTCGAAGGCGAAGCCGCGAAGAACGCGGGCGCCACCGACGACAGCCCCAAGCCGCCTCAATGATTGTGGCGAGGCGGGGTGTCGGCCACGCCGCGGTACTTGATCGCCAACTCCATGCAGGCGCCCGACTCGAGTTGTCCGACCGTCGCGCGATAGATCTCCTGCCAGGGCGTCTGGCTCGGCCGGATCGACGGCGTCCCTTCGTCCTTGCGGCGCGCGATCTCCTCGTCGGACACCAGCATGTTGCATTGACCGGCGGAGAGGTCGATGCGGACGACGTCACCCGTGCGCAGGTACGCCAGCCCGCCGCCGATGGCACTCTCGGGTGACGCGTTGAGAATCGACGGACTGTCCGACGTCCCCGACTGCCGCCCGTCTCCCAACGTGGGAAGGCTCGTGATGCCACGCTTGAGCAGCGCATCCGGCGGCTGCATGTTCACGACCTCGGCCGAGCCGGGCCAGCCCACAGGCCCCGCGCCGCGTATCACGAGGATGCAGTTCTCGTCGACGGCGAGCGCCGGGTCGTTGATTCGTGCGTGATAGTCGTCCGAGTCCTCGAAGACGATGGCCCGGCATTCGAACCGCCCCTCGGCGCCCGGATGGCTCAGGTAGCGCGCTCTGAATTCCGCGGAGATCACGCTCGTCTTCATGATCGCGAAGTCGAACAGATTGCCGCTGAGAACGAGAAAACCGGCCTGGCTCTTGAGAGGATGTGCGAACTCGCGGATCACCTCCCGGTTCACGCTTTGCCGGCCTTCGAGATTCTGTTGCATCGTCATGCCGGTGACAGTGGGGCGCGCGCTGCGCAGCATGCCCGCCTGCTGCAGCTCCCACATCACGGCCGGCACGCCGCCCGCGCGATGAAAGGCCTCGCCCAGGTACTTGCCCGCCGGCTGCATGTTCAGCAGCAGCGGCACGTCGAAGCCGAACTCGGTCCAGTCGCTCGGACGCAGGTCCACGCCGGCATGGCGCGCCATGGCCATGAGGTGCGGTTGCGCATTGGTGGACCCGCCGATCGCGGCGTTGACGACGATCGCGTCGAGAAACGCATCCCGCGTGAGGATCGAAGAGGGCCGCCTGTCCTCGAAGGCCAGTTCGACGATGCGGCGACCGGTCTCGTAGGCGATCTGCCCTCGTTCGCGGTAGGGCGCCGGAATCGCGGCACAGCCGGTCAATGACAGCCCCAGCGCCTCCGCCAGCGCATTCATGGTCGACGCGGTTCCCATGGTGTTGCAGTGCCCCACCGAAGGCGCCGACGCCGTGGCGATGTCCATGAACTTCGCTTCGTCGATCTGGCCGGCCGCCAGCAGCTTCCGGCTCTTCCAGATCGCCGCCCCGGAGCCCACGAGTTCACCTTCGAACCAGCCGTCCAGCATCGGGCCGCCCGACAGCACGATGGTGGGAATGTCCACGGTCGCCGCGGCCATGACCTGGGACGGCGTCGACTTGTCGCAGCCCGTGGTCAGCACGACGGCGTCGATCGGGTAGCCGTGCAGGATCTCGACCAGCGCCATGTAGGCCAGGTTGCGGTCGATGGCCGCCGTCGGCCGCCGGCAGTTCTCGAAGGTCGGGTGGACCGGGAATTCCATCGGGATGCCCCCGGCGTCGCGGATGCCATCGCGCACGCGCCTGGCCAATTCGAGATGAACGCGATTGCACGGATTCAGGTCGCTTCCGGATTGCGCGATCCCGATGATGGGTCTGCCGGAGCGCAGTTCCGCCGGCGTGATGCCGTAGTTCATGAAGCGTTCGAGATAGAGCGCCGTCATGTCGATGTGATCGGGGTTGGCGAACCAGTCCTGCGATCGGAACCGGCGAGCGGTGCGGGTGCCTTCGGTCATGCGCCGTGCCATCCTGCGTCGACGTAGTACTCGCGACCGGAGCATCGCGCGGCATCGTCCGATGCCAGAAAAAGCGCCATCGCCGCGACATGCGCCGGATCGATCCGTTGCTGCAGGCACTGCGCCGCCACGACCTGCGCCTCGCTTTCAGGCGATTGCCAGAGCTTCATCTGGCGGGGCGTCCGCACCGCGCCCGGAACGATGCAGTTGACGCGGATGTTGAATCCGCCCAGGTCGCGTGCCAACCCTTTCGTCAGGCCCTCGATGCCGGCCTTGGCGGTCATGTAGATCGACAAGCTGGGCAGCGCAAGATGCCAGGAGATGGACCCGAGATTCAGGATCACGCCGCCCCCGGCCGCGCGCATGCCGCCCGAAACAGCTTGTGCGCAGAAGAACTGATGCCTCAGGTTGACCGCGATCCGCTGGTCCCAGTAGTCCGTCGTCACCGCACCGATCTCATGCCGGTCGTCGTTTGCCGCGTTGTTGACGAGGACGTCGATGGGCCCGCCCGATGCCTCGATCGCCGCGAAGGTCGCCCGGACCCCGTCCAACTCGGTCAGATCGCAGCGGTGAAAGACAGGCGGCTGCGCCGCATCTGCCAGCTTCGCTTGAAGTGCACGGCCATCGGCGTCGGCAATGTCGAGAAAGAACACCTGGGCACCTTGTCGAGCGAATGCCTCGACCATGGCCGCGCCGATGCCGGAGCCCCCGCCGGTGATGACGACTCGCTTGCCGGCGAGGCTCGGATAGATGGCAGACATGGATGGGTCCTTTTGTTGATCGGGTCGTGCCTCAGGAAGCGGCGATGCCGCGGGAGGACAGGTTCCGGTAGAGCGCCCGGACGCCGAAGGTCCAGGGCGCGATGGCGTCGGAGCGCTGCACTCGATTGACCAGGGCGCCCAGCGAAGGCGTCGAGATCGTCACGCGGTCGCCGAGGCGGTGCGTGAACCCCTTGCCTTCGTCACCCCGGTCCTGGATGGGAGAGAACATGGTGCCGAGGAACAGGAAGAAGCCGTCCGGATACTGGTGGTGCGCGCCGCAGGTCTGGCGCACCAGGTCGGCGGGGTCGCGGCTGATCTCGGCCATGCGGCTGGTTCCTTCGAGCCGGAAGCCATCGTCCTGCCCTTCGATGACCAGGCCCACGGTGGCTGCGCGGATGGTGTCCAGCGTGAACTCGTCGTCGAACAGGCGCAGGAACGGTCCGATCGCGCAGGAGCCGTTGTTGTCCTTGGCCTTGCCCAGCAGCAGGGCACTGCGGCCTTCGACGTCGCGGAGATTCACGTCGTTGCCCAGCGTGGCGCCGACGATCTGCGCGCGGCTGTTGACCGCCAGCACGATCTCGGGCTCGGGGTTGTTCCATGACGAACTCGGATGCAACCCGACGTCATCGCCGAACCCGACCGCGGACATGGGCTGCGCCTTGGAGAACACTTCGGCATCGGGACCGATCCCGACTTCCATGTACTGGGACCACGTGCCCTGACGGATGAGTTCGTGCTTGAGCGTTTCCGCCTCGGGCGAACCGGGGCGAATGGCCGACAAGTCCGACCCGATGGTGCGTTGAAGCTCGTGCCGGATCTGCACGGCCTTGGTGGCGTCGCCGCCGGCCTGCTCCTCGATGACGCGCTCCAGCAGGCTGACGGCGAAGGTGACGCCGCATGCCTTGATGGCTTGCAGGTCGCACGGTGCCAGGAGCTTCTCGGCGCCAGGCTTTCCCGACGCCGTCATGGTCTTGTCGAGCCACCCGGCGGCCTCGCCCAGGGGCTCCCCTGGGCAGTTGCGGATGAATTCCAGGAGGTCATCCCGCTCGAGAAGGTCGGACACGGTGGGCGCCGAGGCAGTGATGTCCACCACCTGGCCCGCTCGAACCACCACGACGCAAGGTCCATTGATTGGGCCTGCACGCCAGACCCGGCCAACGAGCAAGGCGCCGGAAGCGTCGGTGGGAAGAAAGGATGAATGGAGGTTCGGTTGCATTGGGAGGGGACTAGAGGGGGGTTGCCAGGGAGAGCGGATGGATCTCGCAGCTGCTTTCCATGCGCCAGTTCCGTTCGAGCGTGCGCGTGCTGCCGCCTACATCGATCTCCGCACGCAGCCGGATGTCGGCGCTCGATGCGCCGATCCCCAGCTCGAACGCGCCCGGCTCGATGATTCGCGCACCGGCCATGCCGGTGAAGGCCAGCATGTCCACCGGGACGCGGAAGGTCACCCGGGCCACGTCGCCCGCGCCCAGTTCCACCCGGCCGAAGGCCTTCAATTCGCGCACGGGCCGCACGACGCTGGCCAGGCGATCGCGCACGTACAGCTGCGGGATCTCCACGCCCTTTCGGGATCCGGTGTTGGCGACGTCGAAGCTCAGAACGATCTCTCCGTCTTCGATGGAGACCGCCGAAAGGGGCACGTCCAGGTTGCGGTACTCGAAGCGCGTATAGCTCAGGCCATGGCCGAAGGGATACCGGCTGCCGAAGTGCAGGGCAATCGGCGTGCCTCCGCTCTTGAACTTGTGGTTGTAGTAGTAGGGCATGGCGCCGACGTTGTGCGGCACCGAGACGGTCAGCCTGCCGGTGGCCTCGGCGCGGCCCGACAGGACCTCGGCGATCGCGGTGCCGCCCTGCTGGCCGCCGGCAAAGGCCATCACGAAGGCTGCGACGCGATCTTCCAAACCGCCGAGGTTGTAGGGGCGCCCGCTGGTCAGCACGACAACGGTCGGCGTGCCGGTATCGACGACGGCTTGGAGCAACTGCTGCTGCACGCCGGGCAGGTCGAGCGAATCGGCATCGGAGCCCTCCCCGATCGTGCCCGTCTGGAAAAGGCCCGCGAGGTCGCCGACGCAGACGAAGGCGACGTCGGCATCGCGGGCGGCATCGACCGCTTCGGGGATCTGATCGGTGCGAAGCGAAACCGGCGAGGTGGGCTTGATGCCTTCTGCGCGCACGTCGCCCGGGAACACCGGCGTCCCCTTCTGGCGGACCTCGATGATCGAACAGCCCTTTGCGTAGCGCACATTGCCCGCACCGTAGATCGCCTGCAGGCCCTGCAGCGGCGTCACGATGTGACCGGTGTCTTCGACCTGGTTGTGCAGCACGACATGCGCGGGATAGCTGTAGCCGCTGAGCATGGCCAATGGATCGTCGGCAGTGGGGCCGATGACGGCGACGCGGGGAGCGGCGGCCGGATCGAGCGGCAGCACGCCACCCCGGTTGTCCAGCACCACGATCGCCTGGCGGGCGGCTTCGAGGGCCGTCGCAACGACTTCGGGCGTGCGCAGCGCGGGCGCCGCTGCGGCGTCCTCGAAGGTCTTCTCGAACAGTCCCAGCCGGAACTTCTCCGTGAGGACCCGGGAGACGATGCGATCGACGGTCGCCAACGTGATCAGGCCGCGCTCGATCGCCGCGGCGAGGTGCTGCGCGCAATCGTCCGCGGGCAGCTCGACATCCAGCCCCGCATTGAAGGCCAGGGCCGCGGCTTCGGTCGCATCCGCGGCCACCGCGTGGTGCTGGTAGAGCAGGCTGACGCCCACGTAGTCGGCCACCACCAGGCCGTCGAAGCCCCATTGCTCGCGCAGCACCTCGGTCAGCAGGTGGTGCGAGCAATGCGCCGGCTCGCCGTCGATGTCGTGGTAGGCCGGCATCACCGAGCCGGCGTTGGCCTGCTTCACGGCCATCTCGAAGGGAAGCAGGAAGGTGTCGTTCAGCTCGCGCCAGCCGACATGCACCGGCGCATGGTTGCGTGCGCCCTCGCTGAACGAATGACCCGCGTAGTGCTTCAGCGTCGCGAGCACATCCCGCCGGGGGCCCTGGACGCCGCGAACGTAGCGCGTCGCCATGACGCCGACGAGATACGGGTCCTCGCCGAAGGTTTCCTCGGTGCGCCCCCAACGTACATCGCGCGAAACGTCGAGGACGGGCGCCAGTCCTTGCTGGCACCCCAGCTCGCGGCATTCAAAGCCGATCCTCTCTGCCACTTGCTCGACGAGCACGGGATTCCAGGTCGCGCCGAGGGCGAGCGGAGACGGGAACAGCGTGCCGTCGCGGGTCATCATGCCGGCGAGGCACTCTTCATGCGAAATCGCGGGAATGCCCAGCCGCGTCTCGTTGCGCAGATAGCGCTGCAACTTGTTGAGCGCGCGCAATCCGCTGCCTGCCTCGACGCTGCGCGTGCCCAAGGGCCGGGTGATCTGTCCGATGCCGTTGGCCAGGCGCCGCAGCACCGAATCGGCGTCGCTGGCGACGACGAAAGCTTCTCCGGGGCGCACCCGGTGGTCGCCGCTCTCGGACAGGATCAGCCAGAAGGCGTGCATCTGGGCGATCTTTTCCTCGAGCGTCATGCGTCCGAGCAGGTCGTCCACACGCGCCGCCAGCGGCTGCGCCGGGTCCTTGTAGAGGGGCGTGGAAGAGGTCATCGCGCCGCCCAGAGCATTCCGCGCTCGAGGATCGTGCGCATCTGGGGTACCTGGAACTCGCTGGCGACATGGCCGAGCGCGCTGTAGAACACCCGCCCCTTTCCGTGCCGGCGCTTCCATGCCACCGGCATCACCACGCCATCGATCCACGGCGCGTGTTCGCCAGTGAACGTCGTCGTCGCAAGCACTTCGTTCGAAGGGTCGACGTGCATGTAGTACTGCTCCGAGCGATAGTCGAAGTCGCCGATGCCGGCCGTCACGGGATCGTCCGGCCTGGCGATGTTGACGCGGAAGTCGATGACGTTGCCGGGATGGGCGACCCACTGGCCGCCCGTCATGAACTGGTAGTCGACAGCGTCGCGAAAGGCATCGCACATCCCGCCATGGAAGCCTGCAAGGCCGACGCCTTCGCGCACTGCACTGGTCAGGTTGGCCAGTTCGTCCTTCTCGATCTTCGACATCGTGATGATCGGGACGATCAGGCTCAGATCCGCGATGGCCGGGTCCGCGAACGCCTTTGTCGAGGTTTCGACACGGACCTTGAAGCCTTGCTCGGTCAACATGTCCGAGACGATCTTCGCCGCCTGGTCGGGCTCGTGCCCCATCCAGCCGCCCCACACGATCATGGCTTCGCGCATTGAGTTGCCTCTCTGTTCAATTCGTTGACGGGTTCAGCCGAGGCCGCCTGCCGAGAAGGCGGTCGGCAAGATCTGCGGCCGCTCCGGCCGGGTCTCGATGCTCACGTGGCGCCCGAGTCGCGATGAAGTCTCGAATGCCTCCATCACTTCGAGGACATGAAGGGCCAGTTCGCCGGACGCGCGGTGCGGCCGATCGGCGCGGATCGCATGCGCCATGTCGGCCACGCCAATGCTTCGGTAGTTGCCGTCTCCGTAGGCATGCCCGATGGGCTGGTCGACCCACTCCTGCCCGGCCTGCGCGAGCTGGATCGTGCCGCCGAAGTGGTTCGGATCGGGCACGATCATGCTGGCCTCGGTGCCGTAGAGCTCGATCGGCACATGCCGGTGCTTCGGAACGTCGAAGCTGGTGGCGATCGACACGATGGCGCCCGACGCGAACTCCATCGTGCCGGCGACATGGGTGGCCACTTCCACGTCGATCTTCGTGCCCTTGAGGGGCTCGCTGGTGATGAGGCGCTCGCTGCGCACACGCGAGGTCGACCCCGAAACCCGTGCGACGGGTCCGATGAGGTTGACCAGCGCCGTGATGTAGTACGGCCCCATGTCGAGCATCGGCCCGCCGCCCTCGGCATAGTAGAAGGCAGGATTCGGATGCCAGCGCTCGTGACCCGGACACATGAAGGTCGCCGTGCCCGCCACCGGCTTGCCGATGGCGCCTTCGTCGACGAGCTTGCGACAGGTCTGGTGCGCGCCACCGAGGAAGGTGTCGGGCGCACAGCCGACGCGAAGACCACGCTTGTCGGCGGCTTCTAGCAGCGTTCTTGCGTGGGCTGTCGTGAGGCCCAACGGCTTCTCGGAATGCACGTGCTTGCCGGCGGCGATCGCCATCAGCCCGACCTCGACGTGCGCCGCCGGGATCGTCAGGTTCACGATGATCTCGATCGCCGGGTCGCGCAGCAGCGCATCGACCGAAACGGCCTCGAGCCCGAACTGCGAGGCACGCGCCTGCGCCGCCTCCGGCTTCAGGTCGGCGACGCCGCGAATGTCGAGGATGGGGAACTTCGCCGCGGCCTTCAGGTAGGCCTCGCTGATGTTCCCGCAGCCGATGAAGCCGATTCCGACCTTGTCCATCAGTGCTCCTGCACCGGGAAGGCGGAGTACTTCTTCACGATGCCGGCGAGCTCGTTGTTCACCTTGCACTGCTTCAGCGAGAACGACGAGAGAACCCGATCGATCTGCGATTCGGACAAGTCCTTGAACAGGCGGGCGTAGGTCTGCTGCATCAGGGCGCTGGTGTAGAAGCAGAGCACCGCCGAGCTGAAGCACTTGCGGTTGTAGACCTGGGTGATGCTGTCGTCGCCGATGACGTCGTAGATCTGCTGCGCCAGCTTTCCGGTTTCCTGCTTGACCGCCGTCGGAGGCATCCACACCATCCAGTCATCGGCGCCCAGCTGAACTTTCTTCCGGATGAAGTCACCGACCCGCTGCTGGTACTCCGACTCGGGGTCGAGGGTCACCAGCCCCATCACGCCGACGTCCTTGTAGGTCCAGGTGGTCCAGTGCGCGCCATGGCGCTCGAAGATGCCGATCTGGTCGTCCATCGCGCGCAGGCGGTCGGGCACCTCTGCATCGCCGCCGTTGTAGACCGACCCGAACTCGCCGACCCACAAGGGAGCGCCGTGCTTCTTCGTGAACACGGTGCCTTCGTGGTTCGTGAACTCGAGCTCTTGCCGTGCCAGGTCCCAGTGCTCGGGGCCATCGCTTCGGGGCTGTCCCGCATCGATCGTCCCGGGATACTGACCGGGGCCGAAGCCGGCGATGGTGTAGTTGTGGCTGCTGTAGACGAGGTTGTCCGCGAAAGGGGCTTCCAGGCCATCGAAGAGGTAGGAGTAGCGATCGCCCTCCAGAAAGATGATGTGGCGGGGATCGATCTCCCGCACCGCGTCGACGGCCCGCCGATAGACGGTGTTCATCAAGTCCCAGTCCGGCCGGTAGTTCTTGTGGATGTTCCACGGCAGGTCGCCGAACTGGTTGTTCACGCAGGGCTCGTTCATCAGGTTGAATCCCGCGACGACGGCCTCGTCCTTGTAGCGCCGGGCAATCTCCTTCCACAGGGCGATGAACCGGTCCTGGTAGTGCGCGTGGTTCCAGAACAGGCTGTGCCTGTTGGCATTGTCCGAATGCCAATGCACGTTCTGCCAGCCCTGGACGGCGTGCAGGTCGAGGATGGCGTAGAGGCCGTGCTTTTCGCACCAGCGGAGCACCTGCGTCAGCCGCTGGAAGCCGGTTTCCTTGTAGACGAAGGGCTTGCTGTCGTCCTCGAAGTGCCGGTAGTTCAGCGGCAGCCTGACCACCGTGGTGCCGAGGCTCTTGAGGTATTCGATGTCGGATTCGTTGAAGAAGTGATCGTGGAACCGCTCGAAGAAGAATTCGGCCTTCGACTTGCCCAGGACCTCGGCCATCTCGAAGCGCAGCGTGTGCTCCGCGCCGGAGAACCCGTTGATGAAGTCCTCCATGTTCATCCAGCCGCCGACACAGGTGCCGCGCAGCCGCACGCTCTTGCCTCGGGCGTCGACGATCTGGTTGGCCTTTACGCTCAGAAAATCCATTGGTTCTGCTCCTGTTGCATCAGTTGATTCGTTGCTCGGTCGCCGCATCGAACAGATGCGCGTGTTCGCGCTGCGCGGCAATGTGGATGACTTCGCCGGGCCCGGCGGTGATGCGCTCGCGGAACACCGCGCAGATGGCCTGTCCGCCGATCTGCGCCATCACCTGCGTCTCGGAGCCGGTCGGCTCGACCACCTCCACCATGATCGGGAAGCCGGCGTCGTCGAGCTTGAAGTGCTCGGGCCGGACGCCATAGACCGCCGGCAGTCCCGGCGTCGCGGTCGGTGCATTGGCAAAGGGCAGCGTGAGGCCACCCGAGCCATCGACCACGAAGCCTTCGCGCTCGACCTTGCCTTTGAGCAGGTTCATCGCGGGGCTGCCAATGAAGCCGGCGACGAAGAGGTTGGCCGGACGGTCGTAGAGGTCGAGTGGGGCACCCACCTGCTCGACGACGCCGTCATGCAGGACCACGATCTTGTCGGCCATCGTCATGGCCTCGACCTGGTCGTGGGTGACGTAGACGATGGTTGTTCCGAGGCGCTGGTGCAGCGCCTTGATCTCGGTGCGCATCTGCACCCGGAGCTTGGCGTCGAGGTTGGACAGCGGCTCGTCGAAGAGAAACACCTTGGGGTCGCGAACGATCGCCCGGCCCATCGCGACGCGCTGGCGCTGGCCGCCCGAGAGTTCCTTCGGCAGGCGGCCCAGCAGCGGCTCGAGGCTGAGGATCTTCGCCGCCCGCGCGACCTTCGGGTCGATCTCGCTCTTCTTGGCGCCGCCCATCTTGAGCGAGAAGGCCATGTTCTGCTCGACCGTCATGTGCGGATAGAGCGCGTAGCTCTGGAACACCATCGCGATGTCGCGCTCCTTCGGCGCGAGGTCATTGACCAGCCGCTCGCCGATGCGGATCTCGCCGCCCGAAATGTCCTCGAGCCCGGCGATCATCCGCAGCAAGGTCGACTTGCCGCAGCCGGAAGGGCCGACGAGGATCACGAACTCGCCGTCGTCGATCTCGACATCGACGCCGCGGATGACGGGCACCGGGCCATAGTCCTTCTGGACTCTTCTGATACTCACCGAAGACATGGGTTGATCCTTCTCAGCCTTTGACAGAGCCGGAGGTCAGGCCGGCGACGATATGTTTTTGCGCCGCAAAGAACATGATCACGGCCGGAAGGATCGTGAGCGTGATGAATGCCAGCACGAGATTCCAGTCGGTCGAGAACTCGCCCTGGTACGCCATGATTCCGAGCGGCCAGGTGTAGAGCGTCTCGCGGTTGAAGACCACCAGGGGCAGCAGGTACGAATTCCAGCTGTGCACGAAGACGATCACCGCCACCGTCGCCAGGATGGGCCTCGACAGCGGCAGCACGATGTGCCAGAAGAACCTGAAGTAGCCGCAGCCGTCGATCAGTGCCGCCTCGAACAGCTCCGCCGGCAGTTGCTTGAAGTAGTTGCGGAACAGCAGGATGCTCGACGCCAGGCCGAAGGCGACCTGCGGCAGGACGACGCCCCAGTAGTTGTCGAGCAGGCCCAGGTCCCGGATCTGGATGAAGAGCGGCAGAATCGCGGTCGCCGCCGGGAACATCAATCCGAGAAGCAGGTAGTTGACGAGGAAGGCCGAGCCGAAGAACTGGATGTGCACGAACACGAACGCCGCCATCGCCGAGACCATCACCGTCAGGATGACCGTCAGCACCGCGATCACGGCGGAGTTCCCCATCAGTTGCCAGTAGCGGCTGCCGCCCAGGATGTCCCAGTAGTTTCGCCATTCCCATTGGGCCGGAAATCCGAAGGGATTGACGCGCAGGTCGCCGAGGGTCTTGAAGCCGCCCAGCACGGTGGCGACGAGCGGGATCAGCACCAGCCCGGCGACGAGGAACAGCGCCGCGTAGCGGACGACCGGCGACATGGACGCGGACTTCGGCGCGGATGAATCGTGACTAGTCATGGCGCATCAGGACCCGCTTGTAGCCAAAGGCGAAGACCACGCAGATGAGGAACAGGACAACGCCGACGGCACTGCCGAATCCGATCTCCATGCGCGTGACACCGTAGTTGTAGAGGAAGGTCACCATGGTCTGCGTGCTGTCGGACGGACCGCCCTTGGTCAGCGGCATGATGAGATCGAAGAGCTGGATCGAGCCGAGGATCGCGAAGAACACCGACAGCCTGATCGTCGAGCCCAGCAACGGCACCGTGATGCGGCTGAAGATCTGCCAGCGCGATGCGCCGTCGATGCGGGCGGCCTCGTAAAGGCTGCGATCGATCTGCTGCAATCCGGCGATGTACAGGATCATGTGGAAGCCGAAGTACTTCCAGATCACGACGATCAGGATGGCGTACATCGCGAGCTCGGGTTCGGACAGCACGTAGGGTGCGGTCGCTCCGAACGACTCCCAGATCTTGGCCAAGAGGCCGTAGTCGCCGTCGTAGACGAAACGCCAGATCAGGCCGGCCGCGATCTCCGCCAGGATGTAGGGCAGGAAGAAGATCAGCCTGAAGGTGGTCGTGCCGATCACCCGGTCGGCGAGCAATACCGCCATGGCCAGCGCCAAGGGCAGCTGCACCGCCAGGGACCCGACGATGATCAGCAGGTTGTTGCCGAGGGCCGTGTGGAATGCAGGGTTCTGGAACAGGTCCACGAAGTTCCGGAAGCCGACGAAATTCGTGGGAACGCCATAGCCGTTCCAGTTGAAGAAGCTGTACCAGCCGGCCGCGCCCATCGGCAAGGCGACGAACAACGTGAACAGCAGGATCGCCGGCGGAAGAAAGAACAGCACCACTGCCGTCGTTCCGCCGACTCGCCTGGATGGCTTGCGTCGCCAGGCCCGCGCCTTGCCCGTCGGGGCAGGCGCCACGGCACCTGCGCTGTGTTCGATCGTCGTCACGATGGTCCCTTCCCTGTCTGCGCGCTTCTAGTGCCGGCGTCTGATGCGAGATCGTGCGAGTCGCTCAGTTGGTACTGTTGACGCGCTGCCAGGCTGCCTGCACGGCGGCGGCGGCATCTGCGGGCTTCATCTTCCCCGTGGCGAGCTCGACCGACACGTCGTTGACGACCGCACCGACCGACGGGCCAAGCATCTGGTCGTAGTAGATCTGGTGGTAGTGGGACTTCGAGACGTTCTCGGCCATCTGGCGAAGGATCGGATTGGCGATGGCGTCCAGCGTGCCGTTGACCACGGGGATGTAGGACCCGCGTTCAGCCGGAACGCGCTGGTTCTTCGCTTCCGAGAAGAAGCGCAGGAATTCGGCGGCCTCCTTCGGCGAGCCCTTGGTGACCAGCCAGCCGTTCATGCCGCCCAGGGTGTCGGTCGGGTCGCCCTTGCCGCCCGCGACGACCGGGAAGGGGAACCATCCCAGCTTGTCCTCGGGAAGGCCGAGCTTGTTCGCGGAGTTCGCCTTCATCGAGCCGAGCATCCCGTTCAGCTGGAGGACCATGGCGCCCTTGCCGTCGCCGAACTGGCCCGACGACTGGGGAAAGGTGGCGCCGAGGTAGCCCGGCTGGAACGGCTTCAGGTCGGTGAGCTGCTGGAACAAGGTGCCAGCCTGGACGAAGGTGTCGCTCGCGAAGCCCTTGCCCTCGCCTTGCATGGCGGCGTCGAAGGCAGCCTTGCCACCGAGGCGCAACGCCAGGTGCGACCAGTAGAAGTGCAGCGGCCACTTGTCCCCGCCGCCGACGATGATCGGCGTGGTTCCCGAGTCCTTGATCTTCTTCACTGCGCCGAGCAGGTCGTCCCAGGTCTTGATCGACCCGGCGTCGACGCCGGCCTTTGCGAACAATTCCTTGTTGTAGAAGAACCCGACCTGGCCCAGCTGCAGCGGCACGCCGTAGACCTTGCCGTTGACGGTAAAGGCCTGCAGCGCAGCCGGCATGAAGCTCTCGCGCCACTTCGCGTCCATCGGCGCGGAGATGTCCTCGAGGACGCCGGCCTTGATCTGGTCGCGCATGGTTCCGCCACCCCAGCTGTACAGGATGTTCGGCCGATCGGGTGATTGCAGCAGCGTCGTCAGCTTCTTCTTGTACGACTCGTTCTCGAGGTACTGGATCTCGACCTTGACGCCGGGGTGCGTCGATTCGAACCGGCGGGCGACGTCGTTGTAGAAGGCGCCGGTGTCGGGGTTCTGATCCACGTGCATCAGACGGACGGTCGTGTCGGCAGCGAGGGCGCCGGCAGCGGACAGCCACATCCCCGCGGCGAGCGCCGCAGAAGAAACCAACTTGATGCTTCTCATACTGTCTCCAATTTGTTTGATGGCCAAACAAATGTGCCACCGAGCGGTGATGCGGTCACTAGGGAATACGCTGATGATGCTAAATTTCGAACTTGACGCTACGCTTTCCACCGTGTTTCGCCCCTCCGACGGCTCGAAGATCGCCATGACACATCTGAAAAATCGAAATGTGAGACCATTAGTTCGACCAGCAGCCATAAAGCGATCGAACGCGCCGAAGGAGCCCATGCAAACGCCAGCGCCAGTCACGGGAGATCAGGCTCTCGTCAAGAACATCAATCGCATCGCCATGCTTCGGCTGCTGCGCGAACACGCCGGCATCTCGCGCGCCGGCCTGTCCGAGCGCAGCGGCCTGACGCGATCGACGGTCAGCCTGCTCATCAAGGAACTCATCGACGAAGGGTGGCTGGTCGAGTCGGATGCGTTCGTGACCGGTACGGTCGGACGCCGGCCGACCCCGCTGAGGCTGGTCGGCAAGAACATGGTCCTGCTCGGCGTCGACCTCGGGCCCGATGTGATCCAGGTCGTGGCGACCTCGATCGACGGAGAGATCCTGGAGTCGAGCCAGGCCGCCCTGCGCTCGAAGGATCCGGATGAAGCGTGCCACCAACTCGTCGAGATGGCCACCGCGCTCTCCGCGAAGATGACACGCGGCGGCTCGCGCCTCCTGGGCATCGGCGTCGGACTGCATGGTCCGGTCGACAAGCGTTCGGGCATGCTGGAATTTGCGCCGAACATCGGCTGGCGCCATGTCGAGATCGGCCGTCGATTCGGCGCGGAACTCGCGCGGGCGGGTCTGGCGGACGTCCCCGTCTACTATCACAACGAAGCCGACCTGGCCGCGGTCGGCGAGACCGAGTTCTGCGAGCGACCGGTCGACGATCCCCTGGTCTATGTCAGTTGCGGCGTCGGTGTCGGCGCAGGGATCATCCTCAACCACGCGCTGTTCACCGGCGCCACCGGCTCAGCGGGCGAAATCGGCCATACGACCCTCGTGATCGACGGGCAGCCCTGCTCGTGCGGGCGCCTCGGTTGCGCCGAGGCCTACATCGGGCTCAAGGCCATCGCCGCCGCGGCCGGCTGCTTCCAGGACGACGCCATCGACCGGCGCGCGCTGCGTGCGCGCATGAGCGCTCGCGATCCGGCGACCCGGAGCGCCTTCGCGCGGGCCGGCGCGGTGCTTGGCGTGCTGCTCCAGAATGCCTGGACGACCTTCAACCCGCAGGTGATCGTGCTGGGCGGAGAGACGGTGACCCTCGGCGGCGACACCCTCCTCGACGCGGCAACCGAAGTACTGGCCCAGTACGCGCAGCGGGCCGGCCTGACCCCGCCCGTGGTGAAGGCAGCGCGGTACTCCGACCTGGCGACCGCCGTCGGTGGCGCAGCGTACGTCCTGCACGCGATTCTCAATCCTCACCAGCAAGCCCTTCAGTCGCAGTACGTCGCGACACCGGCGTCTGCTTGAAGGGCTCGGCCGGGATTGTCGTGATTTGTTTGACAGCCGAATTAATTGCGAATCACGGCTTCAATTCAGCCCTCGCTCCGCGCAGCACGTCCACCAGCGCGATCGGGTCTGCAGGCACGACGTTCGATCGCCAGGCCACATGCTGGTCGTCGCGGCACAGTACCAGCTTGTGCTTGTAGGCCTCCGGCACCTTCTCTCCGCCAAGGTCCAGGACCCGGAGCGGAACCCGTCGTGAGGCTGCTGCAGCTTGCAAGCCTTCGATGTCGAGTCTGGCGTCGAAGCGCAGGAGCGTATAGCCCGCGCCGAATGCGTCATAGAGCGATCTGCCGTCGGACAGCCAGAAGTGAGGCGCACGGCAGCCTGGCACCGTCGAAGGCGTGAAGCCGCCCATGCTGTATTCCGGAGGGCTCTCCCCGTCTCCGACGATGATCGGTGAACCCGTGTAGTAGTAGCCGAAGTTCAGTCCCGCGCAGCAGTACTGTTCGACGTTCAGCTCGTAGGCCTCCCGGCCGATCCGGTCGCGTGCGGCCGCACCCTCGGGGGTCTGCTCCTCGATGTTCGCCGGCACCGCGCTTCTCGCCTTGATCATCTTCGCGGCATGGTTCATCGCGAAGTGCGAGACCTGCGCGGTGATCGGCTGGCGCTCTGCCTCGTAGGCGTCGAGGATCGACTCTTCGCCCCAACCCTGGAGTCTGGCGGCCAAGAGCCACGAGAGGTTGAGCGCGTCGGCTATCCCCGCGTTCATTCCGTACCCTGCGTAGGGCACCCAGAGGTGCGACGCGTCTCCGGCGATGAAGACGTTTCGATCTCGGAACCGATCAGCGACAAGGCGCCGGCCGACCCAATCCTCCTTGCTGATGACCTCGTACTCGAAATCCGCATCGACCCCCAGGATCTGCCGGATCGACCAGTCGCGATCGACGGACTCGAAGTCCGGTTCATCGGGATTCAGATGGTTGTGCACCAGCCAGGTCTGGCTGCCATCGATCGCGAAGACCGTTCCGCAACGGCGCGGATTGACCGAGTAGTAGCACCATGAAGGCTTGCCGGGCAGCAGGCTGCGAAGACGGGGCGCCCGGATGTAGGTCGACTGGACCCGCTGCACGACCGCCGTTCCTTCGAGCTTGGCCCCGATCGCCTTGCGAACCGACGAACTGCCGCCGTCGCAGCCGACAAGGTAGCGGCAGCGAATCTTCCTGAAGGTCTCGCTGTCGAGATCGAGCGCCGTGGCCTCGATGGCCTCGGGCCCTTGCGTGAAGGAGGTGAGTCGCGTTCGATTGAGCAACGTGACGCCTTCCAAGGCGGCCGTGTGCTCGAGCAGGACGGGCTCGAGGTAGATCTGGTTGATCCGGTGCGGGGGCTCGGGCGTCGGCCACCAGGTGTCCGGCCCGTCCGTCGATGCATAGCGCTCGCCGCGCCCCGGAATGGGGATGCGGGAGAGCTCGGTGCCGGTCATGCGGGTCCGGAAGACGACGTCGTTGGGATAGTCCTCCGGCAAACCCGTGGCTCTCAACTTGTGTGCGACCCCGAGTCGGCGAAAGCGCTCCATCGTCCGTGCGGCGACGTGGTTGCACTTGACGTTGGGCGGCTCCGCGTAGTCGCGAATCTCCACGATGGCGACTTTCACCCCTCGGGAAACCAGGTCCATGGCCAGGGTGAGGCCCACCGGCCCGGCGCCGACGATCAGTACGTCCGTGTCGATGTTCTTCATCTTCAATCGATCTTGATGTTGCTTTGCTTGATCACCTTCGCCCACTTCGCGGTTTCCGAAGAGATGAAAGAGGCCAGTTCCTCTGGCGAGCCCGGCGTGGGCTCGACGCCCAGGTTGCGGATGTTGGCCTGGACCACCGGATCGGACAGGGCCTCGGTGAGCGCAACGTTCATGCGGGCCACGGCGCCGGTCGGCGTGGCGGCGGGAGCGACGACACCGAACCAGCCCGTCGAGTCGTATCCGGGCACGCCGGCCTCCGAGATCGTGGGTACCTCGGGCAGCTGCGACAGGCGCTTCGGAGTGGTCACGGCGTAGGCGGTGAGCTTGCCGGCCCTGATCTGCTGCAGCGCCGAAGGCAGGTCGACCATCGCCAGATCGACCTGCCCGCCGATGGCGTCGAGGGCGGCCGGGCCCGATCCCTTGTAGGGCACCTCCACCAGCTTGACGCCGGCCATCTGGCTGAAGAGCGCGATCGACAGATGCATCGCGGTACCGTTGCCGCCGTGCGCGACCGAGAGTTGTCCGGGATGTGCCTTGGCCCTGGCAATGAGGTCCTTCAACGTCTTCGCGGGCACCGCGGGGTTGCCGACCAACACGAACGGAATGGAAGCCAGCATGCTGACCGGCCGAAGGTCCTTCTGGACGTCGAAGGGCATCTGGGCATACAGGCTGCTGTTGGCGGACAACGCCCCGGCCGCCACGACGCCCATCGTGTAGCCATCGGGCGGCGCCTTCGCGATCACGCTCGTCCCGATGTTTCCGCCCGCGCCCGGCCGGTTGTCGACGATCACGGGCTGGCCGAGCGACTCGTTCAGGCGCGGCAGCAGCATGCGCACGACAGCGTCGGAACTGCCACCGGGCGGAAAGGTCACCACCATCCGGATGGGTTGCCGCGGGTACTTCTCGGCGGCTGGCTGGGCCAGGGCGGCCACCGCGATCCCGGCGGCCAATGCCGCCGCCACAAGCATTCGAATCTTCGTTCTCATCAGGTGTCTCCTTCGGACCGGATTGCACACCGCCGGCATTCTTAAGTAAATCGAAATTAAACGAATCAGATATGATGAAATCGTATGAATCAACCGAGCAAGTTCAGCCCGAGCATCCGGCAGCTGCGGGCCTTTCGCGCCGTGTTCCATCTGGGAAAGCTCAGTGCCGCGGCCGAACAGCTTTCGCTCACCCAGTCCGCCGTGAGCGTGCTGATCCGCCAGCTCGAGGAGGGCCTGGGCACGCGACTGTTCGATCGAACGACCCGATCGCTCCGCTCGACACAGGCGGCGATGGAAGCGATTTCGGTGGCCGAACGGGTTCTCCGTGATGTCGACTCGCTGGGGGCTGGTCTTCGAGACCTGGGGCAGCTTCGGCGCGGCCGGGTGTCGCTCGCCATCACGCCGACCCTCGGAGAGATCCTGCTTCCGGCCGTGGTGCGGCGCTTCGGCAAATTGCATCCCGAGATGCGCGTCGTGGTGGACGACTGCGCTCCTGACCAGTTCGTCTCTCGCATCGTGGGCGAGCACGTGGACCTCGGGCTCGGGGCTCCGGAACGCGCGGCAGCCGATGTCGACACCGAGCGAATCATGGGCGACACCTTGGCCCTCGTCTGCCGCAAGGACGATCCTCTCGCGGCCCGGACCCGTCTGCGATGGTCGAACCTCGACGGCGTGCCTGTCATCACCGTCAGGCCAGGGTATGGAATTCGTCAGATGATCGATGGCGCGGCGGCGCACGCGGGTGTCATGCTCGATGTCGCGAACGAAGTCACGTTCTTCTCGACTGCCTTGTGGATGACCGAGGCAGGCGCCGGGCCCTCGATCATGCCGACAGCGTACGCCCGCGCCTCACGTCACAAGGGCCTCGTCGTGAAGCGCCTCCACGAGCCCCTGGTTTCCCGAGACCTCTCCCTGGTCACCAAGCGCGGCCGGTCGTTGTCGCCCGCGGCGGAAGCGCTCGCCGTCGTGATTCGGTCCGAGTTGGGCGGGACCTGAACGGACCGGGAGCCTCCCGGGCCCGACCGCAATCGTTTCGCGAGCTGCGTGACAAAAAACGAATTGCCCCCTACGCTTTGCCAAGCCAGCTCCTCCACACTTCTTCGTCATGCTCCAGAAACGCTCCATGTTCCTCAGCCGCAAAATCGGCGCTCACTTCATTCTTGCCGGTGCAATGCTCGCCGCCCTGCTCACGACGCACGACGCGATGGCCCAGGCCCGGCTGGAACAGGCGGCCGATGACAGCTGGCGGTTTTCGGCCGGGCTCGGCGTCTTCAACCGCCCCAGGTATCCTGGCAGCGGCGACACGCAGACGGTGGCTGTGCCGCTGGTCACCGCCAACTATGGACGCTACTTCATCGGCGGCACGCCGGGGGCCGGCTTTCCATTCGGTGTCGGCTTCAACATCATCCAGGATGACGCCTGGCGCTTCGGGATCGCCTTGGGCGGCGAACTCACCAAGCCGCGCAAGGAGTCCGACGCGCCGATCCTCCGCGGCTGGGGCGACATCCCCGAGACCGCACTCGGCAGCGTGTTCGCCTCCTATACCTACGACTGGCTGACGGTCCGGGGCTTCCTGCTTTCCGACATCGGGGGCAACGACCAAGGCACCCGGATCGCCCTCGACCTCGAAGGCAGGTACCTGGTCAACGACAGGCTGGTCCTGACGGCCGGGCCCGGTGTCACCTGGGCCAACGGCAAGTACACCCAGACCTTCTACGGCATCAGCGCCCCGCAGAGCCTGATCGCCGGCGTGGCGCCGTACCGGGCGGGAGGCGGCCTCAATACGGTGCGCTTCTCGGTCGGCGCCCAGTACCAATTGACCGCCCAGTGGGGCCTTGGCGCGAGCGTCTCCGTCGCCTGGCTGCAAGGCGACGCCGAAAACAGCCCGATCACCGAAGACAGAACGCAAACGACCTACGGCGTCTTCGCTTCCTACAGGTTTTGACGGCAGGCCGAGTGGGCGCTACGCGCCGAGAATGCTCTCCAGATCGGCCTCGTCGCTGCCCGCATCGAGCTTGAGGCTTTCCTGGATGTGATCCAGGTGATGAAGCATCAGTGTTTCGGCCCGCTTCGCATCGTTGCGCTTGATCGCTTCCACGATCTCCTCGTGCTCGTCGGCGCGGCAGCTGGTCGCGGTGGGCGCGTCGTACAGCGAGATGATCAGGCAGGTCAGCGTCGACAGCTCGCGCATCGTGCGTGCCAGCGCCGAATTGCCGGCGAGCTCGGCCAGCAGCAAATGGAACTCGCCCGACAACCGGACCACCGCGCGCGCGTCGTTGCGCTGGCGCGCGTCGGCTTCCAGCTCGAGGTGCCGGCGCAGGCGCTGCATCTTGAAGTCGTCGATGGTGCCGACCAGCCGGCGCAGCACGCCGGGCTCGATCAGGCGGCGCGCCTCGAAGACATCGCGCGCCTGCTCGATGGTGGGCTTGGCGACATGCGCGCCGCGCTGCGGCACCAGCTCGACGATCTGTTCGTGCGCCAGGCGGGCCAGCACCTCGCGCACCTTGGCGCGGCTGGTGCCGAAGATGTTGGCCAGGCGGTCTTCGCCGAGCTTGGTGCCCGGCGCGAGCCGGTGTTCGAGGATCGCCGTGGAGATCTTCTCGGCAATGGCGTCGACGCTCTGCTCGCGGGCGGCGCCGCTGGCTTCCTTGGGTGGACTCAGTTTCTTTGGCATGGCTTTCGATCTTAGCGACGACGCACGGACCGCGTGCCCGCGCCGCATCGGCGAGGCCTCATCGCTGCGTGCGGTCGCGGGCGAGCAGGCGCGCGATGCCCTCCGGCAGGCCGTGGTTCGGCTTGATCGGCGGCGGCGCGAAGCTGCCCTGCCGCGCCGGCAGCGTGCCCAGCGAAACCAGGGTCTGCGCATGGCACACGGCGCTCGACACGCCATCGACCACGGGCACGGGAATGCGCTCCCGGATGGATCGCGCCAGGCCCGCCAGCGGCGCACCGGCGATGATGATCACGTCGGCGCCGTCGTCCTGCACGGCCGACAGGCACAGGGCCTCCAGGCGCGCGGTGTGGTCTTCCTGCACGCGGCCGATGTCCTTCAGCGGGTCGTCCAGGTTCCGGATGCTGGCCAACCGGTCGCTCAGGCCGTTGGCGGCGACGCATTCGCGGTACCACGCGGTGATGCGGTGCGAGATCGCCACGATCGAGAAGCGCTTGCCGAGCAGGCAGGCGCTCATCAGCGCCGCCTCGGTGAGGCCGACCACCGGGATGTCCAGCACTTCGCGCAGGCCGTCGATGCCCGGATCGCCGAAGGCCGCGACCACGATCGCATCGTGCCGGTCGCAATGCTCGGCCGCCAGCGTGGCGGCCGCGTAGGCGCCGATCAGCGACTCGAAGCGGGTCTCGATGTAGGCGACGCCGAAGGGCGCGGTGAGCACGCTCACCTGCGTGCGCGGCGCGGCGGCGCGGCGGGCCTCGGCCTCGATCAGGTCGGAGACGCTCTGGGAGGTGTTGGGATTGATCAGCAGGATCTTCATGGCGTGCCTCGCTGTGGCGCCTTCGGCAGCAGCGTGGGCCGGCCGCGGCGCAGGAACTCTCCGCGGCCGGCGCGCGGATGGAATGTCTGTCCGTCCCACACGACCTCGCCGCGCGCCAGCGTGAGGGCGGGCCAGGCCTTCACGTCGATGCCTTCGTAGGGCGTGTAGTCCACGGCATGGTGCAGGTCGGCGTTGCGGACCTGCCGGGGCGTCGCGCCCCACACCACCAGGTCGGCATCGGCGCCGATCGCGATGGTGCCCTTGCGCGGGTGCAGGCCGTAGGCCTTGGCGGGATTCGTCGACGTGAGCTCGACGAAGCGGTTGATCGTGATCCGCCCATCGAGCACGCCGTGCGAGAACAAGAGCGGCAGGCGCGTCTCGATGCCCGGAATGCCGTTGGGGATGTGGCGGAACTCGACCTCCTTGCCGCCCGGCTTCTTGCCTTCGGGCGCGTCGTAGCGGAACGGCGCGTGGTCGGACGAGAAGATCGTGAACAAGCCGTCGGCCAGGCCGTTCCAGATGACCTGCTGGTTGTCCTTGTTGCGCGGCGGCGGGCTGCAGACGCAGCGCGCGCCACCGTAGCTGTCGTCGATGCCGAGGTCCTCCGCCGTGAGGAAGAGGTACTGCGGGCAGGTCTCGGCGAACACGTGCAGGCCATGCGAGCGCGCCCAGCGGATCTGCTCGACGGCCTCCTTGCCCGAGACGTGGACGATCATGATCGGCACGTCGACGAGTTCCGACAGCGCGATCGCGCGATGGGTCGCCTCGCGTTCGACCAGCATCGGCCGCGAATGCGCATGGAAGCGCGGCGCGGTCCGGCCGCTGGCCTCCAGCCGCCGGGTCAGCCACTCGATGCAGTCGGCGTTCTCGGCGTGGATCATCGCCATCGCATCGTGGCTGCGCGCGACGTCCAGCACGTCCAGGATCTGGCCGTCGTTCAGCTTGAGGTCGTCGTAGGTCATGTAGATCTTGAACGAGGTGTAGCCTTCGGCGATCAGCTGCGGCAGCTCGTTCTTCAGCACCTCCTCGGTGGGGTCGCTGACGATCAGGTGAAAGGCATGGTCGACGTGCGCCCGCCCTTCGGCCCGCTCGTGATAGTCGCGCACCGCGGCGCGCAGCGACTGGCCTTTTTGCTGCGCCGCGAAGGGAATCACCGTGGTCGTGCCGCCGCAGGCGGCCGCGCGGGTGCCGGTGTCGAAGTCGTCCGCCATGCGCACGGGCGCTTCCATGGGCTGGTCCAGATGGCAGTGGGCATCGACGCCGCCGGGCGTGACGAAGGCCCCGGCGGCGTCGATCTCGCGGCGCCCCGGCGGCAAGCCCAGTCCCAGTTGCACGATGCGGCCGCCCACGATGCCGATGTCGGCATCGAAAGTGTCGCTGGCGGTGGCCACACGCGCGTTGCGCACGACCAGGTCGAAGGCGTTGGTGCTCATGCGAACAGCCCTCCCCAGCTCTTGACCGCGCGCGGATCGACGCCGGCGAGCTTCAGTGCCTTCCAGACCACGGTCGCCACCGAGTCGTAGACGGGGATGCCGAGCTCGCGCTCCATCTCGGCGGCCAGGGGCGCGCCGTGGAGGTTGGTGCACATCACCGTGATGGCGTCGGGCTTGCGCTGCGCGACCTCGCGGATCATCGTGCGCAAGGTATCGGGCGCGACCTCGGCGAACGAGAAGTTCACCGTCAGGTCCAGGTGGCGTTCGGCGACGCATTCGATGTCGAGCGCCGCGTAGTTGGCAACGATGCGCCGCTGCACGTCCTCGACGTAGGGCGAAACCAGGCCGAGCGTGCGCGCCCCCTGCGCCGCGAGCAGCTCGTTGAGCGCCAGCACCGACGTCGTCGCCGGGATGCCGGTCAGCTCGGTGATGCGCTCGCACAGCGCACGGTCGCGGTCGAAGCCGAGCCAGCTGGCGGAGGTGCCGCTCCAGCAGATCACGTCGACCTTGGCATCGGCCAGCAGCTGCGCGGCGTCGAGGATGGTGCGTTCGTCGAACTGGTTCTGCGACTTGTCGCCCATCGAGATCTCGGTCACGCGGAAGCGCGAGAAGTGGGCCGAGACGCCCGGCACGCCGGCGACCATCGCGCTGGTCAGCGGCTCGAGCGCCGTGTTGGAAGAAGGCGTCAACACGCCGATTCGTTTTTGCTGGGACATCTCGCGGATCTCGAAAAGTGAACTAGACGGGCAACTTCTTGCTGTAGTCGATCAGCAGCGTGGAGCAGACGAAGAGACCTGCGCCGGCCGCGGCGAACAGCATCAGCGCCATGAAGTACGAGCCGGTCGCCTGCACGATCAGGCCGACCACGATCGGCACGCCGATGCCCGCGACGTTGCCGCCCAGGTTCATCGTGCCGCCGAGGAAGCCGACATGCGCCCGGCGCCCGAGGATCGACGGCACGCACCAGAACAGGCCGCACCAGCGCAGGAAGAACAAGGTGACCGACAGCAGGATGACGACCACCACCGGGTCCGTGATCTGCGAGACCATGTAGATCGCGAGGGTCGCGATGACCGAGGAGATGCCGAACAGCGTGCGCAGGACCTTCGTGTTCGAGGCGCCGGCCGCCTTCCATTTGTCGGCCAGCCAGCCGCCGAACATCTCGCCGACGAAGCCCGAGAAGAACATGATGAACACCGCCCCGCCCATCTGCTTGATGTCGAAGCCGTGGACCTTGGAGAGGTAGTTCGGCATCCAGGTGAGCAGGCCGTAGAAGAGCGCGTTGAAGCACATCCAGCCGAAGAACATGCCCCAGACCGAACGGAAACGCAGGAAGTCGAGCAGGCGGCCACTGGCGCCTGGCGGCTCGCTGGCGGCGTCCTGGGCGTGGCTGGCCTCGATGTACTTCGCCTCGGCCTCGTTGACGCCGGGATGTTCGCGCGGGTGGTTGCGGATGTAGCTCCAGGCGAACAGGCCGGCGACGACAGTGCCGACACCGGCGATCACGAAGGCCAGCCGCCACGAGCCGAGCACCGCGATCAGGCCCGAGATCAGGATCGCGCCAAGCGCGGCACCGAGCGGCGCGCCGCCATCGAGCAGGGTCGCGCCGCGGCCGCGCTCGTTCTGCGTCATCCAGATGCCGTTGAGCTTGCCGCCCGCCGGGTAGATCGGCGCTTCCGCCGCACCCAGGCCCAGGCGCGTCAGCAGCAGCGGAACCCAGCCGGTGCAGAAAGCGGCGATGGCCTGGAAGAAGCCCCAGCCCAGCGTCGCGCCGGCAATGACGACGCGCGGACCGAAGCGGTCGGCCAGCATGCCGCCCGGAATCTGCATCAGCGCATAGGTCCAGAAGAAGGAACTGAGCAGCAGGCCCTGCACGGCCGGCCCGATGTCGAACTCCTTCGCGATCAGCGGCATCGCCACGGACAGCGAAGCCCGGTCGATGTAGTTGATCGAGATGAGGAACAACATCATCAGGAAGATCTTCCAGCGGACCTTGGAGGGCTGGAGGGCGGTGTCGGGTGCTGCGGCGGTCGCCGTGGCGCCGGCCGTCATGGTGGGTGGCATCGGTCTTGTCTCCTTGCGTGGCACGGATGCCAGCCTGCAGGGAAGCACCCGGCAAGCTGGCGAGCTTGCAGCCGCGAGTCGGGGCGGGTCGGGCCCATGCACCACCGAGGCTGTGGGGCGGACTTTAGAACCGGCCGAAAATGATGTCAACATTGTTGTCGACAATGAATGTCGACTCTAGTGAAAACACCTACTCGATCGGCCGACTCGCGACATCGGCGAGCGGTGTTTCAGCAAAGAACGCCATGGCCGCCAGCACGCCGCTGCCGGCCAGCGGAACGCCGGCCAGCTTGAGCCCCATCTCGACGCCGGTCAGCGCCGCCATCAAGGTCAGGTCGTTGCAGTCGCCCAGGTGGCCGATGCGGAACATGCGGCCCTTGAGCTTGCCCAGCCCGGCGCCGAGCGACAGATCGAAGCGCTCGTGGATGAGCCTGCGCAGCGCATCGGCGTCGACGCCCTGCGGCGTGATGACGCCGGTCAGCACCGGCGAATGCACGCGCTCGTCCGCGCATTGCGTCGGCAGGCCCCAGGCGCGCACGGCGGTGCGAACGCCCTCGCCCCAGCGCTGGTGGCGCGCGAACACCGCGGGCAGGCCCTGCGCGAGCACCATGTCGAGCGCCTCGCTGAGTCCGTAGAGAAGATTCGTGCTAGGCGTATAAGGCCAGTAGCCGCCCTTGTTCATCTCGACGATCTCGTCCCAGGCCCAGAAGGCCTTGGGCAGCCGCGCGGTCCTGGCGGCCTCGATGGCCTTGGGCGACAACGCATTGAAGCTGATGCCCGGCGGCAGCATCAGCCCCTTCTGCGAGCCGCTGACGGTGACATCGACGCCCCAGGCGTCATGGCGGTAGTCGGCACTCGCGAGACCGGAGATGGTGTCGACCATCAGCAGGGCCGGATGGCCCGCCGCGTCGATCGCACGGCGAACCGCGGCGATGTCGGAAGTGACGCCGGTGGACGTCTCGTTGTGCACCACGCACACGGCCTTGATGCGGTGCGCGCCGTCCTTGCGCAGGCGCTCCTCGATCAGGTCGGCCTGCACGCCATGGCGCCAGCTGCGCGGCAGCCCGGTCTCGTCGATGCCCGGCAGCGCGAGGAACTCGGGCTCCAGGCCCAGCCGCTGCGCCATCTTCTGCCACAGGCTGGCGAAGTGGCCGGTCTCGTACATCAGCAGGCTGTCGCCGGGACTGGCCACGTTGACCAGCGCCGCCTCCCAGGCGCCGGTGCCCGACGCCGGATAGATCACCACCGGATGCTCGGTCTGGAAGACCTGCTGCAGGCCGGCGATCACCTTCTTGCCGAGGGTCGCGAACTCGGGCCCCCGATGGTCGATGGTCGGCAGGCTGATGGCGCGCAGGATGCGATCGGGCACCGGGCTGGGCCCGGGGATCTGCAGGAAATGGCGGCCGCTGGGATGGTTGTCTAGAGCGATCATGGAGTCTCTGTCCTTTGACTTCTTCAGGGTTCTACAACTGCACCGACGCACGGCCGATGCCCGGGAATTCAGCGCTGACGAGGTCGCCCTCGGCCGCCTCCAGGATGCCGACCCAGGTGCCGGTGGTGACCACCGTGCCGGCCGCCACGCGGCCACCGTTGCGGGTGGCGTGGCGCAGCCACGCGGGCAGCAGGTACGCGGGGTCGCCGAGCGAGTGGGTGCCGCGGCGCTCGACCGTCGCTTGCGAGCCGATGCGGACCGTGCAAGGCTGGGCAGCCCAGTCGCGGGCGACGAACGGGACCCAGTCGCCGAGCACCAGCGCACCGTGCGACTGCAGGTCGGCCAGCTTGAAAAGCGCCGGCGCATCGAGGGCCTCCCGCCAACGCGAATCGACGATTTCTATCGAGACGGCCATCGCGTCGACCAGGGCCGGCGCGCTGCGCGCATCCAGCGTCGATGCCAGTGCCTGGTCGACCTCGCGCCCGAGCCGCAGGGCGATTTCGGCCTCGATCCCGCGAAGGTGGAACGGCCGCCCGCCGGCGCGGGCCGGACTCGGCCACACGCCCTCGGGCGGCAGTGGCGCGCAGGTCAATTCAGCGTCGCGAGACGCGCCGCCGGCCTTCCAGTGGCGCGGCGGCGAGGTCGCGAACCAGCCGAGTTCTTCGGCCACCCGCTGCTGCACCGCATAGGCATCGCCAGCGTCGCCCAGCGCGTCGGCCAGCGACGCGGCGAGCGCCAGGGTGCTGTCGCGGCGGGCACGGGTCAGTGCCTGGACGACGACCTCGATCTTCGATGGGGACATGTGGATTTCCTGTGACGGCTTCGAACAAAGCTCAAAAGAAGATGCTCAGGGGCGCGAGGCCCGGCACCTCCGCGCGCACCGCCGTCCCTTGGGAGGCGAACAGCATGCCGGTGCACGAGCCGGTGGTGACGATCTGGCCGGCCTGGAGGCCCGCGCCCCGCGCCATGCAATGGTTGGCGAGCCAGGCCAGCAGCGCGCCGACATCGGGGTGCGCATGCTCGCCGAGGGTGTGGGCGACGACCTGCTCGTCGAAGCGCATCACGGCCTCGGTCCGCTTCAGGTCGAACCAGGCGATCTCGAACGGCGCCGGCTCGCCCAGGGCCAGTCCGCCATGGCTCAGCAGGTCGGCCAGGAGCGCCGCGGGCTCGGCATCGAGCCAGTCGGCCAGCCGGGTCTCGGCCACCTCGATCACCGGCAGCACGGACTCGACCGCCAGCGCCACCTCGTCGCGCGTGTAGGGCCAGGCGCGCAGCGGCAGGTCGGACCCGAGCCGGAATGCGACCTCGACTTCGGCGCCGCGCAAGTGCCATGCGCCGCCGTCGAGCGTCGATCCGCCGGGCACCAGCCCCGCGGCCGGCAGCGGCGCGCAGACCGGCGCCTGGCCAGGGCCGGTCGCGCCGACCTTCCAGCCGCCGATCGGGCCGATCGCCGCCAGGGTCGCGTCCTGGATCGCGTAGGCCTGCTCGCGGCCGCGCGCCTGCAGCAAGGTCGACGGCACACGCCGCCCGTCGCGTCGCGCTCGACCCAAGGCCTGCGCGGCCGCCTCCGGCGTGACCTGCCCGACCGCGGCCGCGGCAGCCGTCACAGGTCGGGGAAGCGCTGCCATGGATGGGCTTGCTCGATCGAGTGGGCCAGCGCCAGCAGCGCGTCGTCCGCGCCCTCGGGCGCGACCAGCTGCATGCCGACCGGCATCCCGCCGGCGAAGCCGCAGGGCAGCGCGATGGCAGGCAGGCCGACGGCGTTGGCGAAGCCCGCGAACACCGCATGGCCTCGCGGTCCGACATCGTGTCCGTCGATGCGCGGCGGGTGCGACTGGTTGGCCGGCCATGGCAGTGCCGCCGCCGCCGGCGTCAGCAGGAAGTCGTGCCGTTCGAACAGGCGCGACAGCCCGCAACGCAGCCGCTCGGCTTCGAACAGCAGGTCGAACAGGTCCGCCGCGGACGCCCTGCGGCCGGCTTCGGCATTGGCCTGCATCGCCGGGCCGAACGACGACGCATCGAAGGGCCGCTCCGACAGCTCCCGTGGATGCGCAACGAGCCACGCCAGGCCCACCTGCGCGAGCAGCGGCCAGCGCTCGTTGACCGCCTCGGCCATGTCGAAGTCCCGGGTCGTCGTGACGTCGTGCCCCATCGCCGCCAGCTGGCGCGCGGCCGCTTCGGTCAGGGCAGCGATCCGCGGATCGACCGGGTGCAGCCCGAAGCGCGGAATGAAGAGGATGCGGGCACGGGGCGCGCTCCCCTCCTCGACCGAGCCGCGCCCGATCACCCGCATGACCGCGGCCGCATCGGCCACGCTGCGCGCGATCGGACCCGCCACCTCGAAGTCGAGGAAGATCGGCGGCAGCCCGTCCCCGCGCGGCACGCGCCCGCGCGAAGGCTTGAAGCCGACCAGGTTGGTATGCGATGCCGGCCTGCGGATCGAGCCGCCGCCGTCGGTGCCCAGCGCGATCGGGCAGCCGCCCGCGGCCACCAGCGCCACCGCGCCGCCCGACGAGCCGCCCGGTGTGAGCGACGGGTTCCACGGGTTTCCCGTGGGGCCGAACACCGGGTTGTCGGTATAGCCCTGCATCGTGAACTCGGGCACGTTGGTCTTGCCGAAGATCACTGCGCCGGCGTCGCGCAAGCGTGCCACCGGAATCTCGTCGCGCTCCGCCACGAAGCCGGCCAGCGCGCGGCTGCCCCAATGGGTCGGCAGGCCGCGCACCTGCAGGTTGTCCTTGATGGTCACGGGCACCCCGTCCAGCGCGCCGAGCGCGCGGCCCGCGCGCCAGCGCGCGGTGCTTTGCCCGGCCGCGTGCGTCGCGCCTTCGAGGTCGAGCGCGACCATCGCGTTGAGCCGCGGATTGACCTCTTCGCTGCGCGCCATGCATGCCTGCAGTGCCTCGGTCGGCGTGAACGATGCGTCGCGGAACCCGGCCGCGAGCTGCATCGCCGTGAGTTGCCAGAGCGGTTTGTTCATCGGTGGCTCACATGTGCGCCGGCAACCAGGTCACCAGCTGCGGGACGGCCATCAGCAGCAGCGTGAACAGGATCATGATCACGGCATACGGCAATGCGCCGTAGATCGCGTCCTCGATGCCGCCCTTGTCCGGGCGGATGCCGTGGACGACGAACAGGTTCATTCCCACGGGCGGCGTGATCAGGCCCAGTTCGCACATCAGCACGATGAAGATGCCGAACCAGATCGGATCGACCCCGATCGCGGTGGCGATCGGATAGGTGATCGGGATGGTCGCGACCTGCATCGACAGCACGTCCATGAACATGCCCAGGATCAGGTAGAACACGATCAGCGCCAGGATCAGGCCGGTGGCCGACAGGCCCAGGCCCGCCACCCACTTGGTCATCGCCTCGGCCACGCCGGTCAGGCTCACCGTCAGGTTCAGGATGAAGGCCGCTGCGACGATCAGCAGGATCATGCCGCTCACGCGGGCCGTCGAGACGAAGCAGTTGCGCAGCAGCTCGCGGTTCAGCTTGCCCGACTGCCAGACGAATCCGAGCGCAGCGATCACGCCGAGCGCAGCGCTCTCGGCCGCGGTGGCGATCCCGAAATAGAGGCTGCCCATCACGATGCCGAACACCACCGCCGGCGGGATCAGGTGCACCAGCGAGCGCAGCCTGTCGGCCAGCGGCACCTTCGGCTCGCGCATCACCTTGCCGCTGGCCAGGCTCGAGACCGCGATCCAGAGCATGAAGCACAGCGTCAGAAGGAGGCCGGGGATGATGCCGGCGATGAACAGCTTGCCGATCGAGTTGTTGGTGAGCGACCCGTAGACGATCATGTTCACGCTCGGCGGAATCAGGATGCCCAGGGTTCCGCCGGCCGCCAGGCTGCCCAGCGATGCCCGCATCGGATAGCCTCGCTTCTGCAGCGAAGGCAGCGCCACCGTCCCCACCGTGGCCGCGGTGGCGACCGACGACCCGGAGGTCGCGGCGAACAGCGCGCAGCTTCCGATGTTGGTGTGCAGCAACCCGCCCGGCAGGCGGCCGAGCCAGGCCGACAGCGCGATGTACATGCGGTCCGCGATCCCGGACCGCAGCAGCAACTCGCCGAGCAGCACGAACAGCGGCACGGAGGTCAGCAGGCTCTCGTTCTGCACGCCCCACACCACCGGAGCGATGGAGTCCATGAACGGCACGCCGTAGGCCGCGATGCCGCCGATGATCCCCACCGCCGCCATCGAGACGGCGATCGGCATGCCGACCAGCATGAGGCCGAGCATGGCGAGGAACGCGAATCCGATCAGTGCGATGTTCATGGTGTCGCTCCTTCGGAGGCCTGGCGCAGCTTCAGGTCGTCCAGCTCCTCCTTCAGTTCTTCCTTCGCGCTCTTGGGATTGAAATCTCGGTTGAGCCTGGCGATGTCGCCGCGCAGGAACAGCTGCGTCGCCCGCCATGCCAGGCCGCAACCCACCAGCGCGAAGATCACCAGGCCGGCATACCAGACGCTCTGCGGAATGATCAGCGGCGTCGCCCAGGGCGTCTGCGCGGTGCTGCGGTAGGCCGTCGTGTCCTGGATCACCTTGAACGCCACCCAGGCGATGAACAGCGCGAACACGGCCAGCGAGACCATCGAGATCCAGTTCAGCAGCGCCTGCACCCGCGGCGAGAACTTCTCGTGGAAGACGTCGACCCGGATGTGATTGCGTCCGATGAGGGCCAGGCTGAAGGCGATGGTCGAGCCCACCGCCAAGGCGTAGCCGCCCAGTTCGTCGGCGCCCTGCAGCGAGATGTTGAACAGCTTGCGCGACAGCGTCTCGATGGTGACGATGACGGCCAGGCCGAGGAAGATCACGCCGAAGACGGTGGCCAGCACCGTTTCCAGGCGGGTCTTGAAGTCGACGCGCCCGGCCGGCGCCACCCGGTCGGCGGACGCGGCAACGGACGGCCGGTCGGTGGTCATGGCGCCGCCGTTCATTTCAGCCCCAGCACCGGTGCCACCGTCGCCTGCCAGGTCTTCGAGCAGGCGGCATTGGACTTGTCGCAGACCTCGGCCCACACCGGCAGCGACACCTTGGTCACCGCGCTGCGCACCAGGTCGATGTCCGCCGACGTGACCGGCACGTTGACGAGGCTGAACTTCTTGCCGGTCGTGCAAGGGTCCTTGCCGGCATTGCAGTTCAGGGCGTCCTGGAAGAGTTCCTCGGAGTACTTCCACACATCGTCGCTCAGTGCATCGAAGGCCTTCTTCAGCTTGGCCTGCTGGTCGGGCGCGAGCGCGTTCCAGGACTTCATGGTCATGCCGTAGCCATTGAGCGCCATCTGGAAGCCGATCGCCATCTGGTGCGTCGTCACTTCCGGCCAGCCCGCGGAGTTGGCCGAGCTCGGCCCGGTGATCGCGCAGTCGACCACGCCCAGCGACAGCGACTGGTGCGTATCGGCGAACGACACCGGCACCGGCGTGCCGCCCACCATCTCGATGAACTTGGCCAGGTTCTGGTCGTACACGCGCACCTTCATGCCCTTGATGTCGGCCAGCTTGGCGACCGGCTTCTTGCAGAACAGGATCTGCGGGCCGAAGGGCCAGACGCCCAGCAGCTTGACGCCGAACTGCGCCTGCAGCCGCGCGTCCGCCGTGTCGAAGTAGGCCTTGGCCACCTTGCGGCCGGTGGCGTAGTCCGGCGCCGCGCCGACCAGGTCCAGGCCCAGGATGGTGGGTTCGTCGCGTGAGTTCTGCGAGACGCGCAGGGACACGATGTCGAACAAGCCCGCCTTCATCACGCGCAGCTGTTCGGTGTCCTTGATGCCCAGCGTGTCGATCGGCTTGTAGTCGACATCGATCGGCAGCCCGGTCCTGGCGGCGAAGTTCTCGAAGAAGGGCTGCTCCTTGTTCTTCTGGATCAGCCCGGTGGCCAGCGGCTGGCCGATGGCCTTGAGCTTGATCCTCTCTTGCGCATGCGCTGCGGGCAACGCGAGCATCACGGCCATGGCGGCGGCCGCGGCGAAGGACTGGAGGCGAGGACGAGACAGCATGAAGGCTCCTGCAGGGGTGAGGGGGTGGGAAGGCGGCATTTCAGAAGAGATGCGCCATTGAATCGCGCCGAAGCCTGTGGCTGCGGACTATTCCGCTGCGTGGGAACGCCGGCGAAATTCCTTGCGGATCAAGGACTTGGCGCTGCGCGCCGATGGAAGGCGGAGGCTAGAAGCGGCCGCCGTAGGCCGCCGTGATCTCGTCCGCTGCGGCGCGCACCACGGCGCCGAGTTCCGCGAAATCGGCGCTCTTGATGCGCTGGGTCGGTCCGACCAGCGAGATCGCGCCGAAGGGCCGGCCATGCTCGTCGCGAATGGCGGCGGCAATGCACCGCAGGCCCACCGCGTTCTGCTCGTCATCGATCGCGTGGCCCGCGCGGCGCACCTCGCCGAGCGTCTCGTGCAGGCGCGATGCGCGGGCGATCGTGTTGTTGGTGAGCTTCGGCAGGCCATAGGTGCGCAGGTACTGCAGCACGTCTTCCTCCGCCATGGCGGCCAGGATCGACTGCCCCATGGCGGTGCCATGCAGCGGTGCACGAAAGCCGGGCTTGCCGATGGCGCGCATCGTTTCGCGGCTTTCCACCTGCGTCACGAAGACGATGTCGCCGAGATCGGCAATCCCGAGGTTGATGCTCTCGCCCGTGCTGTCGCGCAGCCGGCGCATCACGGGGAGAGCCAGGTGCGCGATCCGGCGCCGACGTCCGAACGCGGCACCGACCGAGAAGCAGCGCACGCCCACATACCAGAGGTTGGTCTCGCGATCGGACTGCACGAACTGGCGTTGCTCCAGCGTCGTGAGCAGCCGGTGCGCCGTGGAGGACGACAGCCCGCTGCGCGCCGCGATATCGACCAGCCGGTAGCCTTCGTCGTCCTCGGCAAGGAGTTCGAGCAGCTGCATGGCGCGCGTGAGCGATTGCACCGTGCTGTCGCCGTCACGATCGATGCGGGTGACTTTGGCGGTCTTGCCGGGCGTGCGCGTGGAACTGGCGGTCATGGCGTGCCTTATGCAAATTGCGCGCCATCGGCTCGATCGTGCGGCACGCGCTGCGGTCGTCGATGGTCCTTGAAGAGCAGGATGTCGATTAGAGTGTTTACACCGATGTCGACATCATTTTCAAAGCCGTCGCGCCCGATCACCGGGTCCCGCATGCAAGATGGGTGCCATCCGGTCGACGGTCTGGCAGGGGCTGCATCGAGACCCTACACTCGGGATCGCGATCGGTGCCTCCCGATCCTGTCTTCTCAAGGAGGGCCTCCCATGAGCAGCGAAACAGCAGAACGGCGCCGGCTCGACGACACCCATGCGGGCCTCGCGGCCTGGAAGAAGTGGGGGCCGTATCTCAGCGAGCGGCAATGGGGGACGGTGCGCGAGGACTACAGCGACAACGGCGATGCCTGGAACTACTTCACCCACGACCAGGCCCGGTCGCGCGCCTACCGCTGGGGCGAAGACGGACTGGCCGGCATCAGCGACGACCACCAGGTCCTGTGTTTCGCCCTGGCGCTCTGGAACGGCCGCGACCCGATCCTGAAGGAGCGCGCCTTCGGCCTGGCCAACAGCGAGGGCAATCACGGCGAGGACGTCAAGGAGTGCTACTTCTATCTCGATTCGACGCCGACCCACTCGTACATGAAGTACCTGTACAAGTACCCGCAGGCGGCCTACCCGTACAACGACCTCGTCGCCACCAACCGCGGCCGCGGCAGGGACCAGCCCGAATACGAACTGCTCGACACCGGCGTGTTCGACGACGACCGCTATTTCGACGTCTTCGTCGAATACGCCAAGGCGGCGCCCGACGACCTGCTCGTGCGGATCACCGCCTTCAATCGCGGCGCCGACGCGGCGCCCCTGCACCTGCTGCCGACGCTGTGGTTCCGCAACACCTGGTCGCAGCCGGGCGGCGGCTCCAAGCCGGTCATCGAGCGCCTGGCCACCACCGCGGGTGCGGCGGTGCGGGCACGCCATACCGATCCGCTGTTCCTCGAATCGCTGCAGGACTACCACCTCTTCTGCGATGCCGACGTACCGCTGCTCTTCACCGAGAACGAGACCAACAACGCGCGCCTGTTCGGCGGCACCAACGCCTCCCCGTTCGTGAAGGACGGCATCCACGCCTTCGTCGTGCAGGGCGATGCGGGCGCGGTCAATCCCGCGGGCCAGGGCACCAAGGTGGCGGCGCACCACAGGGTCGTCGTCGACCCGGGGCAGTCGCAGGTCGTGCGGCTGCGGCTGACCACCCGCGAGCCCGCTGCGTCGCCCGCGCCGTTCGACGACTTCGACGCCGTCTTCGCCAGCCGGCTCGCGGAGGCCGACGCGTTCTACGCGGCGGTGACGCCGCCCGCGGTGCGCGACGACCCGGACCGTGCGCGCGTCCTGCGCCAGGCGCTGGCCGGCATGCTGTGGACCAAGCAGTACTTCTACTACGACCTCGATCTCTGGCTCGACGAGCACGGCGCGGGCGGCCAGCTGCCGCCTTCGGAGCGGCGCCGGGTCCGCAACATCGAGTGGGGCCACATGTTCAACGACGACATCATCTCGATGCCCGACAAGTGGGAGTACCCGTGGTACGCGGCCTGGGACCTGGCGTTCCACATGATCCCGCTGGGCATGGTCGACCCGGATTTCGCCAAGCAGCAGCTCGACCTGATGCTGCGCAACGACTACCTGCATCCGAACGGCCAGCTGCCCGCCTACGAGTGGAACTTCGGCGACGTCAATCCCCCGGTGCACGCCTGGGCCACGATGCAGCTTTTCCTGATCGACAAGGAGCGCCGCGGCGACAACGGCGACATCGAGTTCCTCAAGTACGCGTTCTCCAAGCTGCTGATCAACTTCACCTGGTGGGTCAACCGGAAGGACCGCACCGGCGCCAACGTATTCGAGGGCGGCTTCCTCGGGCTCGACAACATCGGCGTGTTCGACCGTTCCGCGCCGCTGCCCACGGGCGGCTACCTGGACCAGGCCGACGGCACGGCATGGATGGTGTTCTTCAGCCAGCAGATGCTCCGGATCGCGGTCGAGCTGGCCGTGAATGAGCCGCTGTACGAGGAATTCGTCGAGAAGTTCTTCAACCACACGATGTTCATCGCCGGCGCGATGGACCGGGTCGGCGAGCGCCAGGACGAGATGTGGGACGAGGAAGACGGCTTCTTCTACGACGTGCTGCGCCTGCCGGACGGCAGCGCCACGCGCCTGAAGGTCCGCTCGATCGTCGGGCTGCTGCCGCTGGCCGCGGCGGCCGTGTTCGAGCAGGACACCATCAACAGGCTGCCGCGGTTTCGCGATCGTGCGCGACAGTTCATGGCGCGGCACCCGGAACTCGTGGCGCACGCGCATCTGCCGAACGAGCCCGGCGTCGCCGAGCGACGCATGCTGGCGATCGTCGGCAAGGACAAGCTGCGCCGCATCCTCGCGCGCATGCTGGACGAGAACGAGTTCTTCGGACCGCACGGCATTCGCGCGCTGTCGCGGGTCCACCTCGAACACCCCTACGTCTTCGAGCACGCCGGGCAGTCGTATCGGGTGGCCTATGTGCCGGGCGATTCCGATTCCGGCATGTTCGGCGGCAACTCCAACTGGCGCGGGCCGGTCTGGATGCCGATCAACTTCCTGCTCTACACCTCGCTGCTGCGCCTGTACGCCTACTTCGGCGACGACTTCAAGGTCGAATGCCCGACGGGATCGGGGCAGATGATGACCCTGCTTGAAGTGGCGAAGGAACTGGGCGAGCGCCTGTGCCGCCTCTTCCTGCGCGGCCAGGACGGCCAGCGGCCGGCGCACGGCCCGGCGCCGAAGTTCCGCGACGACCCCCACTGGCGCGACCTGGTGCTGTTCTACGAATACTTCCACGGCGATTCCGGTGCCGGCATCGGCGCCAGCCACCAGACTGGCTGGACCGGCTGCGTCGCGCGCATCATCCAGATCAACGCGCTGCTGACCCGGGACCTGCTGCTCATGCCGGACGCCGAGGCGCAGGCCGCGCGGGCACTGCACGGGGCGACCAGCGCCGGCACCACCGCGCCCTGACCGCTAGGCGTGCGAATCCGGCCCGGCCTCGCCGGTCGAGGGGTCGGCGCTGTCGAGCCAGGCGTTGATCAGGGTATAGGAAACCGCCAGCAGCACCGGACCGACGAAGATCCCGACCAGCCCGAAGCCGAGCAGGCCGCCGATCACGCCGGCGAAGATCAGCAGCAGCGGCAGGTCGGCGCCGCGCTTGATGAGCCACGGGCGCAGGAAGTTGTCCATGGTGCCGACGATCACGGTCCACACCAGCAGGAAGACGCCCCAGCCGGTCGAGCCGTTCCAGAAGACCCAGATCGTCGCCGGCGCCAGCACCAGCGTCGGCCCGAGCTGCACGATGCACAGCATGAACATCACGGCAGTGAGCAGGGCCGCGAAGGGCACGCCGGCGATCGCCAGGCCGATGCCGCCCACCACGGCCTGGACGATCGCCGTCACGCCGACGCCGAGGGCCACGCCCCGGATCGCCTTGCCGGCCAGCACCACGGCATCCTCGCCGCGCGCGCCGCCGAGCCGGCGGCCGAAGCGCCGGACCTCGTTGGCCGCCGATTCGCCCTGGGCATACATCAGGCCCGCGATCACCACGGTCAGCAGGAACTGCAAGCTGAGCGCCCCCACCACCCCGGCCTGCGAGAACAGCCAGCCGGTGACGCGCGAGGCATAGGGCGTGACCTTGGCCTCGATGCCCGCCACGCCCGAAGCCACCAGCTCGTCCCAGGCCAGCACCACCCTGGGCCCGACGAAAGGCACGCCGCCGACCCAGTCGGGCAGCTGCGGCGGGCCCTTGCTGATCTGGAGCTTGAACCAGGCGAGGACTTCGTCGGCGTTGGCCGCGATGGTGGAGATCGCCATCGTCAGCGGCAGCACGAACAGCAGCAGCAGGATCAGCACCATCACCAGCACCGCCAGGCTGCGGCGTCCCCACAGCCGGGCCTCGAACCACAGCAGCGCGGGCCAGCTCGCCACCACCACCATCACGGCCCAGATGGTGGCACCGAGGAAGGGCCGCAAGATCCAGAGGGAAGAGGCGATCAGCAGGACGATGGTCAACACGCTGAACGTGATCTTGGCAAGGTCCGGGCGCGTGTCTGTCATGGGGCGTCACCTCTGTACGGAAGGCGCCATCGTAGCCGAGCCCCGGCTCGGCACGCGATGCTCAGGGCGAGCGGTGCAGGCGCGGCGCCGACAAGGCGTCGACGCTCTGGCGGATGGTCTCGTCGACGTCGCGCCAGCGCCCGGTCAGCCGGGCCAGGACCAGCGCCGCCTGGAGCGCCTGGATGTCCTTGACGCTCGGCGCGACCCTGATCTGCGCGATCGCAGCGTCGGTGTTGCCGCCCTTGAGGAGCGTCAGCACCTTGGCCGCCCAGTCGCTTGTTCTTGCCATGAGTTCCCCTGTGTCGGATCGGAGGGCGACTCTACACCGGCTTCGGCGCCGGCACGCGCGGCGCCGGTCAGTCGACGGCCAACAACCGCGCGAGGGAATTCGCCCACGACATCGTCAACCGACCCGAGCGCGGACAAGGCAATGCACCCGGCCTCCCTGACAATCCGCGCCATGACTGATTCACCGGACATGGACACCCGCCCCGTGCTGATCGCCGGCGGCGGCATCGGCGGCATCGCGCTCGCCCTCACGCTGCACCAGATCGGCGTGCCTTGCATCGTCTTCGAGGCCGTGCCCGAGCTGCAGCCGCTGGGCGTCGGCATCAACCTGCAGCCCAATGCCGTGCGCGAGCTGTACGACCTCGGCTTCGACGACAAGCTGCTCGACACCATCGGCATCCAGGCCCGCGAGTGGGCCCTGGTCGGCCGCAACGGCAATGACATCTATGCCGAGCCGCGCGGCCTGCTGGCGGGCTATCGCTGGCCGCAGTACTCGGTGCACCGCGGCCAGCTGCAGATGCTGCTGTACCGGGCGGCGCTCGAACGGCTCGGCGGCGATGCGATCCGCCTGGGCCACAAGGTCAGCGGATACCGCAACGACGCCGCCGGCGTCACCGCCTTCGTCGACACCCGCGATGGCCGCCGGCTCGAAGTCGAAGGCCGCCTGCTGGTGGCCGCCGACGGCCTGCACTCGGCGGTGCGGGCGCAGATGCACCCCGCGCAGCCGCCCATCCAGTGGGGCGGCGCGATCCTCTGGCGCGGCACCGCGCAAGGCGCGCCGATCCGCAGCGGTGCGTCCTTCGTCGGCGTCGGCTCGCTGCGGCACCGGGTCGTGCTCTACCCGATCTCTCCGCCCGACCCGGCCACCGGCCTGGCCACCATCAACTGGATCGCCGAGATCACGGTCGACAACGCCAAGGGCTGGACCCAGGGCGACTGGAACCGACGCGTTGCGGTCGATGATTTCATCCATCACTTCGAGGGTTGGAACTACGACTGGCTCGACGTGCCCGCCATGCTGCGCGGCGCCTCGGAGGTCTTCGAGTACCCGATGATCGACCGCGACCCGGTGTCCAGCTGGGTCGACGGCGGCGTGGCGCTGCTCGGCGATGCCGCCCACGTGATGTACCCGGTGGGCTCCAACGGCGCCAGCCAGGCGATCGTCGATGCGCGGGTGCTCGGTGCGGCGATGCTGGCCCATGGCGTGACCCCCGCCGCGCTGCAGGCCTACGACGACAAGCTCTGCGCCGACATCTCGGCCCTGGTGCTGCGCAACCGCGGCGCCGGTCCCTTCGGCATCCTGGGCCTGGTCGACGAGCGCTGCGGCGGGGTCTTCGACGACATCGACCAGGTCATTCCGGCGGCCGAGCGGGAGGCCTTCATGGCCCGCTACAAGGCGGCCGCCGGCTTTGCGATCGAGACCCTCAACGCGGCGCCGCCGACGATCGCGCCGGGCGCCCGGGTCCGCTGAGCCGGACGCCGAGCGCCGCCAGGGCGGAGACGGTCGCCAGCACGGTCACGCCCAGCCAGCCCCAGGTCGGCAGCACCAGCGCCGCCAGCGCCGAGCCGATCGCCATGCCGATGAACATGCCGGTGAACAGCACCGCGTTGAGCCGGCTGCGCGCCGCCGGGTCGATGCCGTAGACGATGGTCTGGTGCGCGATCAGCGCGGCCTGCACGCCCAGGTCGAAGCCGACCGCGCTGGCCGCCAGCAGCCAGAGCCGCGCCGGTGTCGACAGCAGCGGCATCAGCGCCATGGCCGCGAACGACAGCACCACCAGGCCGGCGCCGAGGCGCGTCACCAGTTCGGGCCCGCGGCGGTCGGCCAGCCGGCCGGCGAGCGGTGCCGCCAGCGCGCCGGCGGCACCGGCCAGGCCGAAGGCGCCGGCGGCGGCGCTGCCGAGGTGGAAGGGCGCGCCATGCAGCATCACGGCCAGGGTCGACCAGAAGGCACTGAAGCCGATCGCCAGCAGGCCCTGTGCCAGGGTCGCGCGGCGCAGGGCGCCGTGGCGCCGCCACAGCGCGGCCAGCGAACCCAGCAGCGCGCCATAGGCCAGCTGGGTGGTCGGCCGGAAGCGCGGCAGCCCGCGCCAGGCGGCGACGCCGACCAGGGCGATGCTGGCGGCGGCCAACACGAACATCGAGCGCCAGCCGAAATGCTCGGCCACGAAGCCGCTCACCACCCGCGACAGGAGGATGCCCAGCAGCAGCCCGGTCATCACCATGCCGACCACCTTCCCGCGGTGCGATTCGGGGGCCAGCGTGGCCGCGGCCGGGACGATGTCCTGCGCCATCGAGGCCGACAGGCCGATCGCGAGGCTGGCGACCAGCAGCCAGCCGATGCCGGGCGCGGCGCCGGCCAGCAGCAGGGCCGCGCACAGCACGGCCGCCTTGGCGAGGATGATGCGGCGGCGATCGAAGCGGTCGCCGAGCGGCGCCAGCAGCAGGATGCCCAGCGCATAGCCCAGCTGCGTCAAGGTCGGCATGAAGCCGACGGCGCGGGTCGAGGCGCCGATGTCGGCACCCAGCACGCCGAGCATCGGCTGGCTGTAGTAGATCGACGCCACCGCCAGCCCGGCGCCGGTGGCCAGCAGCAGCACCAGCGACGCGGGCAGCCGTTCGGCCGGGGCCACCGGGCGGGGCGCCCCGGTGGCATGCGCTGTTTGAATGGAAGACATGGTGAAAACCCTTGATTTCTTGAATGCATCGAAGTTTGAAGGCATCAGGCTCGCTTTGGTAGCCGGGGCGGACGCACAATAGTTATACGATCCGCGTATGCAAGCCTTCGCCGTGCCGCCCTCCCCGCTGCCAGCGCCCGCGGCCGCCCCGTCCGACCGTATCGAGCTGATGAAGACCTTCGTGCAGATCGTCGAGGCGGGCAGCCTGTCGGCCGCCGCGGCCCAGATGCGGACCACGCAGCCGACGGTCAGCCGCCGGCTGCAGGCGCTGGAGCGCCTGCTGGGCGTGCGCCTGCTGCGCCGCTCGACCCATGCCATGAAGCTGACCGAAGACGGCGAGCGCTGCGTCGAGCGCGCCCGGGAGCTGATCGACAGCTGGCAGGCCTTCGAGTCGGACCTGCGCGGCGACGACGACGAGCCCGAGGGCATGCTGCGCGTGGTGGCACCGCACGCCTTCGGCCAGCAGCTGCTGGTCGGGCCCCTGGCCGACTACCTGCGCAAGCATCCCCGCGTCAGCGTCGAATGGCTGCTGCACGACCGGCGGCCGGACTTCATCGCCGAGGGCGTCGACTGCGCGATCCAGGTCGGCGAAGTGAGTGACCTGGGCGTCGTCGCCATCAAGCTCACCGAGGTGCCACGCATCGTCGTGGCCGCCCCCTCGGTGCTCCAAGGCGCGCCCGCACCCATCCACGCGCGTGAACTCGCGGCGCTGCCATGGCTCGCGCTGCGCACCTTCTACCGCACCGAGATCCAGCTGTCGCACGTCGGAACCGGCGAGGCCTGCCGGGTCGCCATGCGTCCGCGCCTGAGCACCGACAGCCTCTACGCCTTGCGCAGCGCCGCCGTGATGGGCCTGGGCGTGTGCGTGGGGTCGACCTGGCTGCTGGCCGAGGACCTGGCCGAGGGCCGGCTGGTCCAGCTGGTGCCGCAATGGCAGGCTGCCACGCTGCCGGTGCACCTGGTGTATCCGCAGTCGCGGCTGCAGCCGCCGAAGCTCAAGCGCTTCATCGAGGCGATGCGTTTCCAGTGGAACCATGGCGCCGTGCCCGACAATCGGACCGCCGCCCGACCGGGAGAACCGTCGTGACGCCCGTTCCCAAGCCCACCGACGCCGCAGCGCCGCTGCGCTGGCTTCCAGGCTGGCGCACGTTGCGCGCCTACGAGTTCGCCTGGCTGCGCCACGACCTCACGGCCGGCCTGGTACTCACGACCATGCTGGTGCCGGTCGGCATCGCCTATGCCGAGGCCTCGGGCATCGGCGGCATCTACGGGCTCTACGCGACCATCGTCCCGCTGCTCGCCTACGCCCTGTTCGGACCCAGCCGGATCCTCGTGCTGGGCCCGGATTCGGCCCTCGCGGCCCTGATCCTCGCGGTCGTGGCGCCGCTCGCCGCAGGCGACCCGATGCGCGCGGTCGCGCTGGCCAGCGCGATGGCGGTCGTCTCCGGCGTGGTCTGCATCGGTGCCGGCATCGCCAGACTCGGCTTCGTCACCGAGCTGCTTTCGAAGCCGATCCGCTACGGCTACATGAACGGGATCGCGCTCACGGTGATCGTGAGCCAGCTGCCGAAGCTGTTCGGCTTCTCGGTCGAGGCCGAAGGACCGCATCGCCAGCTGTGGGCCTTTGCGCAGGGCCTGCTGTCCGGGCAGTGGAACGGCACCGCCCTGGCCATCGGCGCGGGCACGCTCGGGGGCATCCTGTTGCTGCAGCGCCAGCCCCGCTTTCCCTCCGTGCTGCTGGCGGTGGTGGCCGCCACGGTGGCGGCGGCGGTATTCGACCTGGCGGCACGGGCCGGCATCTCGGTGCTCGGCGACCTGCCGCAGGGCCTGCCCCGGCCGGCGCTGCCGCTCATCGGCATGGCCGACGTCGGCCCGGTGCTGCTCGGCGGCCTGGCCGTGGCGCTGGTGTCCTTCGCCGACACCAGCGTGCTCTCGCGCGTGTATGCGGCCCGGATCCACATGCCGCCGGCCCCGAACCAGGAAATGATCGGCCTCGGCATCGCCAACCTCGCGACCGGCTTCTTCCAGGGCATGCCGATCAGCAGCAGTGCCTCGCGCACGCCGGTGGCCGAGGCCGCCGGGGCGCGCACGCAGCTCACCGGCGTGGTCGGCGCCCTCGCCATCGCGGCGCTGCTGATGTGGGCGCCCAACCTGCTGCACCACCTGCCGAGCGCGGCGCTCGCCGCCGTGGTCATCGCGGCGGCCATCGGCCTCTTCGAGGTCACCGACCTGCGGCGCATCTACCGGATCCAGCAGTGGGAGTTCTGGCTGTCGATGGTCTGCTTCGCCGGTGTCGCGCTGTTCGGCGCGATTCCCGGCATCGGCATCGCGGTGGCCATCGCAGTGATCGAATTCCTCTGGGATGGCTGGCGGCCTCATTCGGCGGTGCTCGGGCGGGTCGACCGCATCAAGGGCTACCACGACATCACCCGCTATCCGCAGGCGGCCCGCATCCCGGGCCTGGTGCTGTTCCGCTGGGACGCACCGCTGTTCTTCGCCAACGCCGAGCTGTTTCGCGACCGGGTCCTCGACGCGGTGGCGAGCTCGCCGACACCGGTGCGCTGGGTCGTGGTCGCGGCCGAGCCGGTCACGAGCGTCGACGTCACGGCCGCCGACATCGTGGCGGAACTCGACGACAGCCTGCTGGCCGAGAACATCGAGCTCTGCTTTGCGGAAATGAAGGACCCGGTCAAGGACAAGCTCAAGCGCTTCGGCCTCTTCGCGCGACTGGGCGCCGAGACTTTCTACCCGACGCTCGGCGAGGCGGTGCGGACCTACCTGCGCAGCCATCCGGTGGCGTGGGAAGACTGGGAGGACGATGCGAAGGCGCCGGAGCGGCCCGGCCCCAAGTGAGCCCGCCACTTCGGCATACTCGCGGCGCGCCAATTTCCTTTTCCCATCTGGAGACCCTATGTCAGGCAACGGCTTTCACGTGCACGGCCCGCACGACCACGAGTTGGAACACGCGAGCTCGCAAGGCGCGCATGCCCCGGACCCGGCGCACGGCGGCGGCAAGAGCATGACCAGCCAGATCGCGGTGTGCACCGCGGTCATCGCCACGGTGGGCGCGATCTTCGCCTACATGGGCGGCCACACCCAGGCCAACGCGGGGCTCTACAAGAACAACGCCGGCATCAAGAAGACCGAGGCGTCGAACCAGTGGAATTTCTACCAGGCCAAGAGCACCAAGCAGGCGCTGGCCGAGTTCGCGCGCGACCTGGCGCCGGACGAGCGCAAGCCGGCGCTGCAGACCAAGGTCGGCCGCTACGAGCAGGAGAAGGCGGAAATCCTGCTGGTCGCCCAGCAGCTCGAGAAAGACGCCCTCGACTGGGACCGGCAGTCCGAGCAGCAGATGCACCAGCACCACCGCTGGGCCCAGGCCACCACTGCGCTCCAGGTGTCGATCGCGCTCGCTGCGATGGCACTGCTGACGCGCAAGAAGTGGCTGGAGTGGGGCATGCTGGCGGTCGCAGGCGTCGGTGTGATCGTCGGGGCCCTGGCTGCGCTTCACATCTGAGGGCGGGCGCAGCGGGCCCGCCGCTGCGATTCAGGGCAGGTCGACGATCTGGATCCAGTTCGGGTTCTTGCCGACGGCAAGGCGCTTCGGGGCGGCCAGCGCGCCGGTCGCCGCATCGATCGCGTGCACCGACACGCTGTGGGAGTCCTGCCCGGCGACCACCAGCCAGCGGCCGGTCGAATCGATGGCGAACCCGCGCGGCGTCTTTTCGGTCGGCGTCTGGCCGAGCGGCTGCAGCAGGCCGCTGGCGGGGTCGACCCGGAACGCCGACAGCGTGCTGCTGGTGCGCTCGGACGCATAGAGGAGCTTGCCGTCGGGCGTCAGGTGCAGGTCCGCCGCCCAGGGCTTGCCGGTGAAGCCGGCCGGCAGGGTCGTGGTCCGCTGCAGCTCGCGCAGCGTCCCGCGCGCGCCGTCCCAGGCATAGACGTACAACGAGGCGTCGACTTCGTTCACCAGGTAGAGGAAGCGCTGTCCCTGGTCCCAGACAAAATGCCGCGGCCCCGACTTCGGCCCCGCCGCGACCAGCGCCGGATCGCTTGATGTAAGCACCCCCTTCTCGGCATCGAGGCGCCAGACCGAGAGGTTGTCGCCACCCAGGCTGGTCGCCAGCACAAAGCGGTTGGTGGCGTCGGCATGGATCGCATGGGCATTGGGCGCCGTCGGGATCAGCTGCTGCACGGCGCCGACCGCGCCGTCCTGGCCGATCGAATTGACCGTGATCTTGTGCCCCGGGTAGGACGCGGCGAACAGCCAGCGGCCGCTGGCGTCGACGTCGATGTTGGCCATGCTGTCGGCCAGGGGCGCCTCGCCCAGCTTGCGCAGCCGGCCACTGGCACCGTCGATGGCAAAGCTCGCGACCCTGAACGGTTGAGAACGCAGGGCCGCATACAGGAAGCGCTTGTCCGGGCTGACCGCCATCGGCATCACGGTCCCGGCCACCGCGACGGTGTCCACCGGCTTGAGCAGCCCCTGGGCCCGATCGAGTTCGAGCACCGAGATGTCCTGGCTGTCGGCGTTCGCCACATAGACGAAGGTGGCGGCCTGGGCAGCGGCCGCCAGCCACAGGGCGGCGCCCGCCAGCAGGGTGATGGCGCGGGGCCGCGTGGTGCGCGAGGGCATGGAAGGTCTCCTTGGATTGTTTGTTTGCAGAGGTTATCTGTTGTCGTACAACTTATCAAGATTTCGCCAAGTCATCAGATGACATGCGCGCCTTGCAGCCGCGTGAGGCGCCGGCACCCGGCAAAACGTCAATCCACAGTGCCACTTCGGCAACCAGCGAGGGCGAATGCGGCATCCTCGAGGCTATCGGTTGGCATCCGGGCCGGGGACACTGATGCTCATTCACAGGGACTCTCGCCATGACCCGCCCATCCCATCCCGCCACCCTCTACCTCAGCGCCCCGGAGATGATCCGGCTGGTCCGGCGCCTGGGCCTGCCGGCGTGCATCGCCGGCGTCGCCGAGCGCATCCGCCGCGAGTTCCTGCGCTGGAACGAATTCGACAAGAGCGCGCGGCTCGCCTGCCATTCCGAACTCGGCGTCATCGAGTTGATGCCGATCGCCGACGCGTCGCAGTTCGCCTTCAAGTACGTGAACGGGCATCCGGGCAACCACCGCCACGGGCTGCCCACGGTGATGGCCTTCGGCGTGCTCGCCGACGTCCGCACCGGCATGCCCCGGCTGCTGTCCGAGCTGACGCTGAGCACGGCGATCCGGACCGCGGCGATGTCCGCGCTCGCCGCGCGCAGCCTGGCGCGGCCCGGCAGCCGCAGGATGGCCTTGATCGGCAACGGCGCGCAAGCCGAATTCCAGGCGCTGGCGTTCCGCGACCTGGTCGGGATCGAGGTGCTGAGCCTCTACGACACCGACCCCGCCGCCACCGCCAAGCTGGTCGCCAACCTGGCCGGCCAGGGCCTGCGGCTCGAGGTCTGCGCAAGCGCCGCCGAAGCGGTGCGCGGTGCCGACATCGTGACCACGGCCACCGCCGACAAGACCCGCGCGGCCATCCTCAGGCCCGCCATGATCGAGCCCGGCATGCACATCAACGCCGTCGGCGGCGACTGCCCCGGCAAGACCGAGCTGCACCGCGGCGTGCTCGAGATGGGCTCGGTGTTCGTGGAGTTCGAGCCGCAGTCGCGGATCGAAGGCGAGATCCAGCAGCTGCCGGCCGACTTCGCCGTGACCGAGTTCTGGCAGGTGCTGGCCGGGCACCGACCCGGCCGGCGCGGCCCCTCGGAGGTCACGGTGTTCGACTCGGTCGGCTTCGCGCTCGAGGATTTCGCCGCCCTGGCGTTCATGGGCGAGCGGGCCGCGGAACTCGGCTTCGGCGAGGCGATCGAGCTGGTGGCGAATGCCGCCGACCCCAAGGATCTGTTCGGCCTGCTGACATCGAAGCCGCTCGCTGCCGGCGCCGATGCGGTGGCGGGCCTGCAGGCCGCTCGACGCCGGCCTCCGATTCGCCTACGCTCTGCGCCCAGGGCCGGCGCCGCCGCACCCGCCGGCGGGGCTCGTCGAATTCCTGAAAGGCACAAGGCATGAATCTCCAACTCAGGGGCCGGCTGGCCCTGGTCTCCGGCAGCACGGCCGGCATCGGACACGCCATCGCGCAGGCACTGGCGGCCGAGGGCGCCCGGGTGATCGTCAACGGGCGTTCGCAGACCTCGGTGGATGCGGCGGTCGCCCAGATCGAGGCGGCGGACGGCGGCGAGGCCATCGGCTTCGCCGGCGACCTGAGCACGGCCGCGGTCGCGGAGGCCCTGGTGGCTCGGCACCCGGGCATCGAGATCCTGGTCAACAACCTCGGCATCTTCGAGCCCAAGCCCTTCGAGGAGATCCCGGACGAGGACTGGACGCGCTTCTTCGACGTCAACGTGCTGAGCGGCGTCCGCCTGGCGCGCCTGGTGCTGCCCGCGATGCGGCGCGCGGACTGGGGCCGCATCATCTTCATCTCCAGCGAGAGCGCGGTCCAGATTCCGGCCGAGATGATTCACTACGGCATGACGAAGACGGCGCAGCTGGCCGTCTCGCGCGGATTGGCCGAGGCGGTCGCGGGCACCGGCATCACCGTCAACAGCGTCCTGCCGGGGCCGACCCGGTCGCGCGGCGTGGGCGAGTTCGTCGAGGCGCTGGCCAAGGCCGACGGCAAGTCCTTCGAGGCCTACGAGCGGGAGTTCTTCGAGAAGGTGCGGCCCACCTCCCTCATCCGGCGCTTCGAAACGCCGCAGGAGATCGCCTCGCTGGTGGCCTACATCGCCAGCCCGCTGTCTTCCGGGACCACGGGCGCGGCGCTGCGCGTCGACGGCGGCTGCACCAAGAGCGCCTTCTAGCCAGGTCGACACTTGTCATCCAGAGCCGCCCGCATCGCACTGTCGGTCTCGGCCGCCGCCCTGGGGAGCATCGCCGCCTACTGGGGCCTGCTGGCGACACGCCAGGGACACATCCTGTTCGACGCCCGCAAGCATCCGGTGGTCCACCTGTCCGACGATTTCTCCGCCTACTCCCACGCGGTGCCGGGCGGGATGGTTCGCGGCTATGTCTACCACCCCGAGGGCGAGCCTGCGATGCAGGACCTGTTCATCTATTTCGCCGGCCGCGGCGAAGACGTCCGCGCCACGGCGCAGGCGCTGCACTGGCTGCCGGCGGGCTTCGGGTTCGCGGCGCTCAACTACCGGGGCGTGGCGGATTCGCAGGGCGACCCCTCCGAGGTGGCGTCCGTTCAAGACGCGCGCCAGTTCGCCGATCACTTGCGCCAGGCCTTCCCGCAGACCCGCCTGCACGTGGTCGGGCGCAGCCTGGGGACGGGCGTGGCGATCCAACTCGTGGCGCGGCAGGATTTCTCGAGCCTGCAGCTGGTCACGCCCTACGACTCGATGCTGGAAGTGGCCAAGCGGCGCTATCCACTGGTGCCGCTGTCCCTGCTGCTGCGCCACCAGTTCAACTCCCTGGCGCACTCCAGGGAGGTCGCTGCGAAGACCCAGGTCCTGCTGGCCGAAAGCGACGAGGTCGTGCTGCATGAGCGCTCGCAGAAGCTGATCGCGGCCTGGCCGACGCCCGTCAGCGTGCAGACCATCGCCGGCTCCAACCACCACGACATCATGAGCTTCGAGACGACCTGGCTCCATCTGGTCGATTTCGCGTTGACCGCCGTGCTGCCTGCGCCGGAAGCAGCCTAGTTAGGCAGCGAGCCGGACCGGCCGGGCCGGCCGCGCCCACAGCACGTTCACCATTTCATGGAAGCGCTTCGTGCCGAGATGCATGAAGCGCAGGTTCATCGTCGCCAGCGCCTCGATCGCATCGTCCATGTCGGCTGCGGTCGGAGGCGGCTCCTGGAACAGCGTGGCCCGGACGGTTTCCCAGGTCGCCTGGATCGCCCTCATCTCGTCCTGGTCGGCGCCGGGTTCGAACAGCGCGACGACCTCCCCCGGCTCGAAGTTCTGGGCGCCGCGCGACCGGGCGTCGGTCTCGATGACCTCGATGGCGCAACGCAGCGCGTCGAGCCTTCCCTTGTCCGGCTTGAACCCCCTCGACATCTTCCAGTAGTTTTCGATCGCTTCGTAGCGGAAGCGAAGACCGAGGCGCAGCAAGGTCACGAGCAGGCCGAGGTCGCCCGGCACGTCGAACAGGGGCGCGACGACGGTGGGCACGAGATGGACGTGAAAGCGACGCGCGCCCCGCCTGAACACTTCGAGCTTGGCCAGCTGCGGCTGGAACGACCCCTTGGTGCCGCCCGCGTGGAAGACAGCCTGGATCGGCACGAACTCGCGGTCGTTGCTCGCCAGATGGATGCTCTTCTGCAACTCGGTCAGCCATCGCTTGTCGAGCGAGGGCGCCACGGCCTCCACGACGCTCTTCCAGGTCAGGCTGCCCCGGGAAATGAGGCCGAAGAGCCGCTTGGTGTCGGCGCCCATCTCGACCACGGCGTTGTCCGGAAGGGAAGGCCCGCCAAGGCGCCCGGGGGCCGGCAGGACGATGTCCATGTAGTACTCGAACTGGACGCAGTCGTCCTGCGGCAGGCTCAGGAGTTCGGCCAGCCGGGCCAGCCAGGCAGCCCCCGGGACCGGCGTCCGCTGCAGCTTCAAGCGGCGGCCGATCATCTGGTAGAGCGCCAGCAGGCCATCGCCGGAGCCGAGGTCCGCGCCCTCGTAGTCCTTCAATGGCGTCGCGAGGTCGGTGGGATTCATGCCCGAATGGCAGACCGGGATGATCGGCAGGCCTTTCATCCATGCCGCACCGATCTCGAACTGGACCCAGGGCCGCTGGACCGATGCCTTGCTGCACAGCACGATCACGGCGTCCGCCTTCGCGATCGCGCGCTCGACGGCCTCGAGCCATTGCACGCCGAGTTCGATGGTGCCCACGTCCGAGGACGCGAAGAACTCGACCATGCCGAGGAAGTCTTCCTCCATCATGTCCTTCAGGAGGATCGCGACGTCTTTTTCTTCGGAGATGTGGCTGACGAACAGCTGGACCATGGACCACCTCGCACCATCACATGCCGATTGCACTGATGGCAGGTATAGCCTGTCTGGCGTTATTTATCGTCCCCCGTATGGCGTACGCCGGAAGAGCGGGTCCTCACATCGGCGCTAGCTGTGAAGTTTCAGTAGGTTGTTCATCCGTCCCAGATTTGGGAAGCTGTGGTTACCAAGACACGGCTACTCAACTCAGGAGAGACGGATGAACAGCCATAAGCATGCGAGATTGACGCCCAAAGGTCGAGCCCTCCTGGTAAGCC